>NZ_JCBDGK010000008.1:0-24585 GCF_059834005.1 Vibrio sp. R12-SW3-ISO1 | reverse complement strand
GCTTGAATAATAAAAGAGTGTGAGCCTCTGTCCACATTAGTCAAAGACCAGTTTGGGCGGTGTGTTGGCGCATCGAAGGGTTGACCGTTCATCAACAGTTGAAACTGCTCGCCAATCGCCAGTTTTCGGTTGGCTTCGCCTTGAATCGTCAAACGGCCGCTGTTGCTGCGCACGGCTTGATCGTCACTGGGTGAGATAATCGTTACTTGCAAAGGTGTATTCACTTGCAAAGAGGTAGCGGCGTGCTCCGAAGGGGCGCTTGTGGCCTCTTGGCTGCGCGCGTCTGCTTGTGCGTTTGAATGGTCTGTGCTTGGCACTGGCTCGGCGGCATCAAATTCCGGTTGGGGCGGCGGGGAGTCGACGTCAGGCAAGGTTAAAGCGCTCGCCCGCTCATGACCGGGTGAATCACTGAAGTGGCGTACGCCCTCATCATCGACCCAAGTGTAGACGGTCTGCGCGTGACAAAGCGGCAGGCTTACAAAGGATAGACTCAGTAAAGTGAACGCAGTGAAAGGGGCTAGAGGTTTCATACTTAAGCTCTCACGTTGACAGTGTGAACCCATAGTAGTCAAGAGTGGCAAAGTGCACAGATAAAAAAAGCTCGCCTGCGAGGCGAGCCTTAGAATTATGTAACGTGACGAAACGTCGCGACTAGATTTTTTATAGCGAGACTTATACTGAGTAGTAAAGTTCGAATTCTAGTGGGTGCGTTGTCATGTTCACTTTCTCTACATCTTGCGCTTTTAGGCCGATGTAAGAGTCGATGAAGTCGTCAGAGAATACACCACCTGCTGTCAAGAATTCACGGTCTGCATCCAGCTCTTCTAGTGCGTCTTTCAGTGAGTAGGCAACAGTTGGGATTTCTGCTGCTTCTTCAGCTGGTAGATCGTACAAGTCTTTGTCCATCGCTTCGCCTGGGTGGATCTTGTTCTTGATACCGTCAAGACCCGCCATCAGCATTGCTGCGAAACATAGGTATGGGTTCGCTGCTGGGTCACCGAAGCGTACTTCGATACGACGCGCTTTAGGGCTTGGTACCACAGGGATACGGATTGATGCTGAGCGGTTACGCGCTGAGTAAGCGAGCATAACAGGTGCTTCAAAGCCTGGGACAAGACGCTTGTATGAGTTAGTTGACGGGTTAGCAAATGCGTTGATTGCGCGAGCGTGCTTGATGATACCGCCAATGTAGTAAAGCGCAGTTTCAGATAGACCGCCGTACTTGTCGCCAGCAAATAGGTTCACACCATCTTTCGCTAGAGATTGGTGAACGTGCATACCACTACCGTTGTCACCCACTAGTGGCTTAGGCATGAAGGTCGCTGTTTTACCAAATGCGTGAGCAACGTTGTGTACAACGTACTTGTAGATTTGGATTTCGTCAGCTTTGTTTGTCAATGTGTTGAAACGAGTTGCGATTTCGTTTTGACCCGCTGTCGCCACTTCGTGGTGGTGCGCTTCAACAACCAAACCCATCTCTTCCATGATCAAACACATGGCGCTACGGATGTCTTGAGAAGAGTCAACTGGCGCAACTGGGAAGTAACCGCCTTTCACACCAGGACGGTGGCCTTTGTTGCCTTCTTCGTAATCAGAACCTGTGTTCCAAGACGCTTCTACATCGTCGATTTTGTAGAATGAGCCTGACATGTCAGTCGCAAATTTTACGTCATCAAACAGGAAGAATTCTGGCTCAGGACCGATAAGCACTGTGTCAGCAATACCTGTTGAACGCATGAAGTCTTCCGCGCGTTTTGCGATAGAGCGTGGGTCGCGATCGTAGCCCTGCATGGTTGCAGGCTCTAGGATGTCACAACGAATGTTCAGAGTCGCATCTTCGGTAAATGGGTCAAGTACAGCGCTTGTTGCGTCTGGCATCATCACCATGTCTGACTCGTTGATGCCTTTCCAGCCAGCAACAGAAGAACCGTCAAACATTTTGCCTTCTTCGAAGAAGTCCGCATCAATTTGGTGAGCCGGGATAGAGATGTGTTGCTCTTTACCCTTTGTATCTGTGAAACGTAGGTCAACGAACTTAACTTCGTTCTCTTGGATCAGCGATAGAACATTTTCTACTGACATCTTGGAAAACCTCCAGTGTTGATAAAGCGTGAATGACTCGATTTGGAAAAATCCAGCATTGATTAATTCCGTGTCGCTTGATTAACCGATGCTGATCCAAACTAAGCCAAAATCATGCCAAAAAAATTAATCCATTAATTTCAATTAATTAGCGGACGGGGCTTAAGTTTGGTGCACGTTGTTGCACCAAAATGATCTGGTAGTGCATTGTTTTGGTGCAATTTCATTTTTATGCACCAATATGACTCAAGACCGAACACCATTCAGCCTAGATTTTGCTCAATTGTCAATCCGCATTTTTCACCTAATCTGCAGTGTGCGTCGGTACGTCAGGCCGTATTGGAATGCCTGCGAGAAAAAACGGAAAATAAAGGTGAAAAGAGCCGAAGCAGATCACATATTTCTGGGTTTTTTGCGAAAATCTGGTACATTATGGCCGTTTTTTTAATCAAGTAAGCACGCGGTTTGATAGGTAATAGGGCAATGGCCCTTATTCACCTAAGATAAACGGCGTGTTTCTCATATTCGAGTGAATCAAATCCATGGCTACTCCACAGATTGATAATTTAAGAAATATCGCGATCATCGCGCACGTTGACCACGGTAAAACCACGCTGGTTGACAAACTGCTCCAGCAATCAGGCACGCTTGAGTCTCGCGGTGAAGCGGAAGAGCGAGTCATGGACTCGAACGACATCGAGAAAGAGCGCGGCATCACCATTTTGGCGAAAAACACCGCCATCAACTGGAATGACTACCGCATCAACATCGTTGATACCCCAGGACACGCGGACTTCGGTGGTGAAGTAGAACGTATCATGTCGATGGTAGACTCAGTGCTACTGATCGTTGACGCGGTAGACGGCCCAATGCCGCAAACCCGTTTCGTAACGCAAAAAGCCTTCGCACATGGCCTAAAACCTATCGTTGTCATCAACAAGATTGACCGCCCTGGTGCTCGTCCTGATTGGGTTATGGATCAAGTGTTCGATCTATTTGACAACCTAGGCGCGACCGACGAACAGCTAGACTTTAAAGTGGTCTACGCGTCAGCACTGAACGGCTGGGCTACGCTGGAAGAAGGCGCAACAGGCGAGAACATGGAACCTCTATTCCAAACCATCGTTGATGTGGTTGATGCGCCAAATGTTGACCTTGATGGTCCACTGCAGATGCAGGTTTCTCAGCTAGACTACAGCTCTTACGTGGGTGTTATCGGTGTAGCTCGTGTGACTCGTGGTAGCGTAAAAGCGAACCAACAAGTGACGATCATCGGTGCAGACGGTAAAACGCGCAACGGTAAAGTTGGCACAGTCATGGGTTACCTTGGCCTAGAGCGTCACGAAGTGGAGCAAGCGAACGCGGGTGATATCATCGCCATCACAGGTCTGGGTGAGCTTAAAATCTCTGACACCATCTGTGCACAAAATGCAGTAGAAGCGCTACCACCACTGTCTGTTGATGAGCCAACAGTAACCATGACGTTCCAAGTCAACACGTCTCCATTCGCGGGCAAAGAGGGTAAGTTCGTGACGTCACGTAACATCCTTGAGCGTCTAGAGAAAGAACTGGTCCACAACGTAGCACTACGCGTTGAGCAAACTGACGATCCAGACAAATTCCGCGTATCAGGCCGTGGTGAGCTTCACCTCTCTATCCTGATTGAAAACATGCGTCGTGAAGGCTTTGAGCTTGCGGTATCGCGTCCTGAAGTTATCATCAAAGAAGAGAATGGTCAGCTATTGGAACCATTCGAGACGGTAACGATCGACGTGATGGAAGAGCACCAAGGCGGCATCATGGAGAACATCGGCCTACGTAAAGGTGAGCTGAAAGACATGTCTCCAGATGGTAAAGGCCGCGTTCGTATGGACTTCGAAATGCCATCTCGTGGTCTAATTGGTTTCCAAACCGAATTTATGACGCTAACGTCGGGTTCTGGTCTTCTTTACCATACGTTTGATCGCTACGCGCCACACAAAGGCGGTAACATCGGTCAACGTGTCAACGGTGTACTGATTGCTAACGCGATGGGTAAAGCGCTGACTAACGCGCTGTTCAACCTTCAAGAGCGTGGTCGCCTATTTATCGGTCACGGTGTGGAAGTGTACGAAGGCATGGTGATTGGTATTCACAGCCGTGACAACGACCTAACCGTTAACGCACTGAAAGGTAAGCAGCTTACCAACGTTCGTGCATCGGGTACCGATGACGCGCAGGTTCTTACACCGCCAATCAAGATGACGCTTGAGCAAGCGCTAGAGTTCATCGATGATGACGAGCTAGTCGAAGTAACGCCGGAAAGCATCCGTATTCGTAAGAAGTTCCTAACGGAAAGCGACCGTAAGCGTGCGTCTCGCGCAGCGAAGTAATCGCCTTAAAGCATAACGCGTTTAAAAAGCCCCGAGTCTGAGACTCGGGGCTTTTTTTTGTTTTGGGAGATGCCCTAGGAGGGAGATGCCTTGGGCAGAAATATTGTTTGGAGAGAAAGAGATAATAGGGCTCTATTGCTGCAAAGTTTGTAAGAACTTATCGGATTCGCTGATCGCCTCGTTCATTTGCGCGATGGCAAACTGAATCTCTTTCTCTAGGTTAGTAAATTCGCCCTGCAATGAACCGATCGCGCTGGCGTTGAGGTTGTGTTTGAGATAGAGCGTATTGTCACGCAGCGTGTTGAGTACCGGGGTCATCTTGCTCTCTGCGCGTTTCATCGCCTTGAGCATAGTTTGGTAAGAGGCTTTGGTCTCACGCAGCTTTTTTTCGCTAGAGCGGCGCAGCGTCGCGCTGGTGTAGAGATCCAGCTCCTCTTGCCACTCATCAAACAGCGCCTCGGAAACATCTTCAATCGCGGCAATGCGCGCGGCTACCTCTTCGGCCGCCTCTTCACTGGCTTGGTACTTGTCGTTGATTTGCTCGTAGACGCTTTCAAGCTCACCGCCATCAAATTGCGTCAGTACCGAGAGCGCTTCAAGCGCACTGCTGAACTCTTGTTGCGCCTCTTGCTGTGACGTTTTGGCGTCTTCAACCCGATCGATCATGATATCGCGTTTGTGATAGCCTACTTGCTCCATCGCTGAATAGTAGGTGGATTGACAGCCAACCAAGGTCAGCAGAGAGAGCATAAGGGTGAGTAACTGCGGCATAGTGAATTCCTTTTCTGACCGAACACGCGCGTGAGAAGTTTGGCTTATTGCCCCACGGCGCGCACGTTTAGGGTTATACTGTTAATCCTGATAAAGTCATAGGATGACTGAGGAAACAAGGAGATACAAGTTGAAATTGGAGCCTGTCATCAAGCTGGCTGCGCTGTTTGTGCGCTACCTCGCTGCGCGCATTGACCACGACCGCGTCAGTGTGAATGCGGGGTATTTGGCCTACATTACGCTGCTGTCGATCGTGCCCATGTTGACGGTGCTGCTGTCCATTTTGTCCTCGTTTGCGGTATTTGAGAATGCAGGCGAGGTGATTCAAGACTTTGTCATTACCCATTTTGTCCCTGCGGCGGGCGATGCGGTGAAAAATGCGCTGCTGCAATTTGTTACCAATACGGGCAAGATGACGGCGATCGGCAGTGCGTTCTTATTTGTCGCGGCGCTGATGCTGATCTCCAACATCGATAAGAATCTCAATTACATCTGGAGGGTGCGCAAAAAGCGCCGTTTGGTGTTCTCCTTTTCGATGTACTGGATGGTGCTCACACTCGGCCCTATCCTAGTTGGGGCAAGTATCGCCGCGACCTCTTACGTCACCTCGCTAAACATTCTTGAGCATGAAACCTTGTCGAGTATCTACACCTTGATGCTGCGCTGGTTGCCGTTTTTGTTGTCCTTTTTCGCCTTTATTGGTCTATATATGTTGGTGCCCAATAAAAAGGTCCGGTTTACCCACGCGGTGATCGGCGCGATTGTTGCGGCGCTGCTGTTTGAGGCGAGCAAAAAAGGCTTTGCCCTCTACATTACTCAGTTTCCTTCCTATCAGTTAATTTATGGCGCGCTGGCCGCGATTCCGATTTTGTTCGTTTGGGTCTATTTGTGCTGGCTGATTGTGTTGATTGGCGCAGAAGTGACCGCTTCTCTTGGTGAGCGGGAGAAGTGGAGCCAGACGTTAGCCGTGGTACACTCACGCCCAGATGAGACAGCACAACAAGAAGGAAAAGAGAGTGATAGCGCTGATTCAAAGAGTGAGTGAAGCGGCCGTTCGCGTCGATGGCGATGTCGTGGGTGAGATTGAACATGGCTTATTGGTCCTGCTTGGGGTCGAAAAAGACGACGACGAAGCCAAAGCCAAGCGCTTGATGGAGCGCGTCACCGCTTATCGCGTGTTCAGCGATGAGGAGGGGAAAATGAACCTCAACGTCCAGCAAGTGGGTGGTAAGCTGTTGGTCGTCTCGCAGTTCACCTTACCCGCAGACACCAAAAAGGGCACGCGAGCGGGCTTTTCTCGCGGCGCGGCGCCACAGGATGCCGAGCGCCTCTATAATTATTTCTCCGATCTGTGTGAGCAAGTACTGCCCACAGAGCGAGGACGCTTTGCCGCAGATATGAAAGTCTCTTTGGTCAACGATGGCCCTGTGACCTTCTGGCTCCAAGCGTAAATACACAGACACAAGGATAGATATGTTTAAGCTAATCACGCCAAAGACGGATAACCAGCTCAACAAGTATTATCATTTTCGTTGGCAAATGCTCAGAGAGCCGTGGCGGATGCCAATCGGATCTGAACGCGATGAGTTTGATCCGCTGAGCCACCATCGTATGATTGTTGATGGCCGTGGCCGACCGATGGCGATTGGGCGCTTATACATTACCTCAGACAACGAAGGTCAGATCCGCTTTATGGCGGTCAAAGGCAATCGTCGTAGCAAAGGTATGGGGTCACTGGTGTTGGTCGCGCTCGAGTCGCTCGCTCGTCAAGAAGGCGCCAAGCGCTTGGTGTGTAACGCCCGTGAGGACGCGATCGATTTCTATGAGAAAAACGGCTTTGAGCGCCGTGGTGAGTTGACGGATGAGCGTGGCCCCGTGCGCCATCAGCAAATGGTCAAGCCGCTCGATCCCATGGCAAATGTTCTGCGTAAACCCGAATGGTGCACTGAGCTGCAAGAGCGCTGGGAGCATCAAATCCCGATCAGCGACAAAATGGGCATTAAGATCAACCAGTACACGGGCTATCAATTTGAGTGTGTCTCTCAGCTCAATCCTAATCTCAACCCGCACAACACCTTGTTTGCTGGCTCCGCCTTTACGTTGGCGACCCTGACCGGCTGGGGCATGACTTGGCTGTTGATGAAAGAGCGCAATTTGCGCGGCGACATCGTACTCGCTGACAGCCAAATTCGCTATCGCCACCCTGTGGTGCAAAACCCGGTGGCGTCGACCTCTCTAGATGGCATCAGCGGCGATTTGGACCGCTTAGCGCAAGGGCGCAAAGCGCGCATTGTCATCCATGTCACCATCTACAGTGGCGATGTGGCGGCGGTGGAGTTTATCGGTACTTACATGCTGCTGCCTGACTATCGCGCCATGCTGGGCGAGGCAGGGCGCGAACTGGCCGTTTAACCCGCTGCTTAAGGGCAGCGGTCGAAGATTTGGGTAGTCTGACTGAACACTTCCGACCAAAGGTGCTGACAGCCAGATTCGCTTTTAATCAGCAAGGTGGCAAAGCGTGGTTTGGTCAAATCGATGTGACCGGCCACACTGGGAGAGTCAAAGGGCGCACTCAGTTCAATGCGGCCGCGATCAACGTGGCTGACGAGCGGCTCACTGGGCAACGCGAGCTGATACTGCTGCTCCCCATCACTGCTGTGTGCTTCCAAGGTGGCTTGATGCATGGCCAATGTCACTTTGCCCGACACGCTGTGCGCCAGCATGCTGTAATCGCCCGCTAATCCTGACAGCTCGGCGCTGAGTTCGGCAAATCCGCTC
Source organism: Vibrio sp. R12-SW3-ISO1 (assembly GCF_059834005.1). Lineage (NCBI taxonomy): Bacteria > Pseudomonadati > Pseudomonadota > Gammaproteobacteria > Vibrionales > Vibrionaceae > Vibrio > Vibrio sp. R12-SW3-ISO1. The sequence continues at coordinate 16,582 of NZ_JCBDGK010000008.1, read as the reverse complement.
AAGGTAAAAGGCAGCCAGCGCCCAAGCCAGCTTTGCTCTAGGGGTACGCCATCGCCGTGCAGAGTGAGCGACCAAGGGCGGCTGATGGTGCGTCTATCGAGGTGACCGCTTGCATCAATATAGCCCGTTGCTAACGGCGCAAAAAAGCGATCCAGATAGACGATACCTTGCTCCACGCGCGCATTGAGCACCGCTTGTGTCGTCAGCAGCTTGTCGTAACTGGCGTTGTTGGCGCTCATCTCAAGCTCCCCCGCAAAGAGTCCAAGCTGGTGGTTTTGAATCAAGGTCAGTGCTTTGCCTCGAACATTGAGGCCACTGAGCTGCCAATAGGGTGCTTTCTCGACTTGGATGACCTGGCCATTGTTGATGTGCAATTGTTCGATAGAGAGCGTGTCGAGGGTGGAGTGCGAACGCTCAAACCCGTTCAGCAGGCTTTGCGTATCCTCCAACCATTTGATGTTATTAAGTTTGACCTCATCGAGCGCCACGTGCGTTGGGCTGACCTTACCGCGCAGCTGCACCCGCCCCTGTTTGAAATCCGCATCCCACTCTTGAACATTGAGCTCACCTTGACTGAAGGTGATTTTGGTCAGTGGCGAGAGCAATGCCAGCTCGCCATTGTGGATTCGATCGGCGCTAAGCGATAGGTAGCCATTGTCTTGTTGCCACAGCGATTGGGTGAGGTCGAGGTTTTCCAGCGAGGCATCGAGATTGTCCAATTGCCAATCTTGATAGCGCAAGGTTGCGCCAAGGATATCCAAGCTGTTGATGTGGACAATCGGCAGCGTCACAGCGGCGAGACTGCGGCGCAGGCGCTCAATGTTGAGCGGCTGATTTTGGTTTTGATGGGTTAACGTCACATTGACCAGTGACCAGCCGTGCGGATATTGCTCCGCCTGGCCTGACAGCTGCGCGTTATTCCAGTCAAACGAGGCACCGTAGACGGTGCTGTTTTGTGCGCGATAGCGACCATCAATCAGTAGGTTATTCAATGCTTCGCCGTGAATGTAGAGCTGCTTCGCCGCCAGTTGAATGTCGCCGAATGGCACTGTTTGCGTATCGGATTGCCAACTTGGCGCCTGAATTTGCAGATCCACATCGCGTGCTGACCAGTGGGCGCCGCTCAAATCGACATGCTTCAACGCCAGTTGCTGGGTATGAATGGGCAGAGGAGAACGCGTTGTATCGCGCAGCGGGTTCAGCCAATCGCGCAGTTGTGTGACATCCAAGCGAGCTTCTTCTATCAAAACGGAGTCGAAGGCGAGTTTGCCCTCCTTCCACGGCCACTGGCTGAGCCATAGGGTGAGCTTGGGCAACTGGAGCGTGGGGTGGTTATGGTCTGCATCGCTAGAGAGGGAATCGGGCTGTACAGCGGCAAGGTGCAGGGAGACTTGATCCATCTCAAACTGGTAAGGCGCTGTGTAATGCAGTGACCCAATCTCGATCTGATACGGCGTCAAGGACTCAAGCAGTTGCTTGACGACTTGCGGCGCTTTGGCCGTGTGCAACGCAGCAAACAGCGCACCGATAGTCATCATCGCCATCAGCAGTATTGAGATCATTAACCACTTGAGTGTTTTCTTCACAGTCCAGTCCGTTGGGGTCACCTTGTGTTTAGAGTGAAACATTTTGCTTCAACAGGCAATCAAAAAGCCCCTCAAATGAGGGGCTTGGCGACAGTTAACGGTGAAGGGTCACGTTATTTGAGTTGTGGCCCTGCCGCAACCAGTGATTGACCTTCAGCGTTGTCGGTGTACTTATCAAAGTTGTTGATAAAGCGCTCGGCCAAATCGTTGGCTTTGCTTTCCCACTGCAATGGATCAACGTAGGTATCACGGGGATCCAAAATCGCAGGGTCGACACCCGGTAGAGAAGTCGGCACTTCGAGGTTGAAGATTGGAATGTGCTTCGTTTCTGCCTGTTCAATCGAACCATCTAAAATGGCGTCGATGATGCCGCGCGTATCTTGGATAGAGATACGTTTACCACTGCCATTCCAGCCGGTATTGACGAGGTAGGCTTCAGCCCCCGCCGCTTCCATACGTTTGACCAACACTTCGGCATACTTGGTTGGGTGAAGCGTGAGGAACGCAGCACCAAAACAGGCAGAGAAGGTCGGCGTTGGCTCCGTAATGCCACGCTCTGTACCCGCAAGTTTGGCGGTAAAGCCAGACAAGAAGTGGTACTTGGTTTGCTCCGGCGTCAATTTAGACACAGGAGGCAGCACGCCGAAGGCATCCGCAGAGAGGAAGATCACTTTGTTCGCATGACCACCCTTAGACACCGGTTTAACGATGTTGTCGATGTGCTCGATAGGGTAAGAAACGCGCGTGTTTTCAGTCTTCGAACCGTCATCAAAATCGATGGAGCCGTCATTGCGTACCGTGACATTTTCCAACAAGGCATCACGACGGATGGCGTGGTAAATATCTGGCTCGGCTTCTTTCGATAGTTTGATGGTTTTGGCGTAGCAGCCGCCTTCGAAGTTGAACACGCCATCGTCATCCCAGCCGTGCTCGTCGTCACCGATCAGGGCACGTTTTGGATCGGTGGATAGTGTGGTTTTACCTGTACCAGAGAGACCAAAGAAAATCGCCACATCGCCTTCTTTACCCATATTGGCACTGCAGTGCATAGACGCGATGCCTTTCAATGGTAAGAAGTAGTTCATCATGGCGAACATGCCTTTCTTCATTTCACCGCCGTACCAGGTACCGCCGATCAACTGCATGCGCTCGGTGAGGTTGAATACGGTGAAGTTCTCTGAGTTGAGGCCGTGCTCTTGCCATTTATCGTTGGTGCACTTCGCGCCGTTCATGACGACAAAGTCGGGCTCAAACGTTGCCAACTCTTCTTCGCTTGGGCGAATGAACATGTTCTTCACGAAATGGGCTTGCCACGCCACTTCAGTGATGACGCGAATACTGAGGCGCGTATCAGGGTTGGCGCCGCAGTAGCCATCAATCACAAACACGCGTTTGCCAGATAGCTGATGGGTGACCAAGTCTTTGAGGTCGTTCCAGACCGCTTGATCGATAGGTTTGTTGTCGTTTTTCACCGCGTCGGATGTCCACCACATGTGCTCTTCGGTGGTGGCGTCTTTCACGATGTATTTATCTTTTGGTGAGCGGCCGGTAAAAATCCCGGTATCAACAGCGACTGCGCCGAGTTCGGTGACTACGCCTTTTTCGTAGCCTTCCAGATCCGCGCGAGTTTCTTCTGCGAACAACATTTCGTAACTGGGGTTGCGTACCACCTCTTTTACGTTGTGAAGTCCGTGCTTGGTAAGATCAAGTGTTGCAGCCTTTGTATGTTCCATAACGGTCATAGGTGCTCCTTATAGGAATATTTTTGTAGGGATTTTGTCAATATTTTTTTATTTATCTGCTCACCATGCTAGCAATGGGCTTGCTCGAAAACAGGGATATAGCTCAAAGATTAACCGTAATTTTCGTGGGGTTTTAAGCGACTCATCACATATTGGCGCGATCAGTGTATAGTGTGCGCAAAGCATTGCGCTAGAGCGCAAGGGATTATTAATTGCTTAAAATTAAGAGGTTAGTTTATTACGGCTGAAGCGAGTGATTACGGCCATTGGATCACAAAAAGGCCGACATAGAGTCGGCCTTTTGATAGAAAAATTACACGCTTGCTGCGTTATGAAAATTAATGCAGCGTGGAATTGCCATTTGAGGCTTGTGAGAACAGTTCGGCGACTTCGAATTCATCAAACGAATAATTCGTGCCGCAGTAATCACAATGTAAAGAAATTGAACCGGCTTCGGCCAAAATGTCGTTTACTTCCGCACGGTCGAGCGTAATGATCGCCGCGCCGCTGCGTTCACGCGAGCAGCCACAATGGAACGCAACAGGTTGCGGATCAAACAGGCGGACTTTCTCTTGGTTGTATAGACGGTATAGCAACTCGTTAGCTTCAAGTGAGAACAACTCTTCATCTTTGACGGTATTGGTGAGCTGCTCTAAGTGCTCAAAGTCATCGGCGCTGCCGGTGCCATCGGGCATCACTTGGATCAACATGCCAGCGGCTTTCGGCGTCCCTTCATATTCACCGGTGCGAATCCATAGGCGCGTTTTCAACTGCTCAGAGTTAGCAAAGTAGCCTTCGAGGATTTCGGCTAAGGTGTCGCCTTCCAGGGCAACGATGCCTTGGTAACGTTCGCCTTGTTTCGGATCGATGGTGATCACCAAGTAGCCTTTACCCATCATATCGTGGATGCTGGCATCATCGGCAATGTCGCCCTCAAAGCGCGCCACACCGCGGATTTTCTGTTTGTTGTCACCGTTAATCACCGCGAGAGAGACCGGGCCATCCCCTTGCAGTTGCAGTGTAATGGACCCTTCAAACTTCAGCGTAGCGGTGAGAAGAGTGGTTGATACAAGCAGCTCACCCAGTAGCTTTTGAATAGCGACCGGGTATTCCTTGCTGGAAATGATGCGTTGGTAGGCTTCGTCCAGTTGTACCAACTCGCCACGTACTGATAGTTCTTCAAATAAGTAGCGATTCAAAACATTGCTTGCCATGTGGCGATTCCTCGTAAATTTTTGCCTTGCTGGTGCGGGTAGACATTATTGATGTTTAAATTTGATGATGTCGCGACGCTGCTTTTTATCCGGGCGACGATCTGGGCTTGGGTTGTGAGCATGAAGCTTACGACGCAAGGCATTGTCTTCGCGCTTGGCGATACTTTCTGTGGTTTCACTGTATAGAGTTTGCGCTTCAGGTGCGCCGCGGCGTTGATCGGAAATCTTCTCGATCACCACGGTTTTCTCTTCCGTACCTTGGCGCAGAGTGATGACAGCACCAAGTTCCACCGCTTTACTCGGCTTACTGCGCTGGCCATTATAGTGAACTTTGCCACCATCGACCATGTTTCGTGCAATCGAGCGTGTTTTGTAAAATCGAGCCGCCCAGAGCCATTTATCCAGCCTGACGACATTTGTTTGGGAACCCATTGTGGTTTTTACTCTCTAATAAGCGTGCATGAGAGCCATCGTCTCTTTCTTGTCTCTTTATCGAGGTGAAAGAGGCCAAAAAAGGTGACCTCATATACGAAAAACATCGAAGTGGGATGCCGATGACCTGGTCACGGCATAACCGATTCGTTAACAATGGTGATGGAGATCCGATTTTTCAAGCAAATCGGCAAATTTTCGTTCGTTCAGAGCGCGCCCAGTGGCATTGATAGTGAGCTCATAGCAAACTTTGATACAATGAGACCCGTTTTAACTCCCTGCATAGAGTCGTTTTTCCCGAATGTCAGGACTCCTAGGCGCAGACAATAAGGAAATTGAGTGGAATTTTCGGCAACTCGGCTGTCGCAACTCGGCATGTCGCTCAAAAACAGTCAGGTTCAAGCAAAAGTCAGTCGCGGGCTAACCGTTGTGCTCTTGATGGTGTGCGCTTGGCTGGCGGGCGAGCTGATCTGGTGGATGGTGGACTCGCCGAGTGTGGTATCACGCTCTATTCGCGCCAGTGGTGAGGTTATCCGAGCGGCGCCAGAGCGCTTAAACCTCTCCTCTCTGCAAAATAGCCACCTGTTTGGCCGCTACACCCAAGAGACCCCAACCGAGGCGGCGCCGATTCAAGAAGCGCCCAAAAGTCGTCTCAATTTGGTGCTGGTGGGCGCGGTGGTCAGCTCCAACAGCGAGAAGAGCTTGGCAGTCATCGCCAACAAGGGCCAGCAAGAGACGGTCGGCATCGGTGAAGCCATCCAAGGTACGCGCGCCAAGTTGGTCCAAGTCCACAGCGATCGCGTCATCATTGACAACGCGGGGCGCAATGAAACCATCATGCTGCAAGGCATCGACTACTCTGCGCAGTCGGCGCCTTCTTCCTCTTCATCGAAAGGGTCATCTTCTTCCTCATCATCGAGCCATCGAGTGGACATCTCCCCTGATACCTTAGAGCGTATCCGAGAAGAGATACGTCAAGACGCCAAACAGGTGTTTCAGTACGTGCGCATGTCGCAAATTAAAGAAGGTGATGATGTGGTGGGTTACCGCCTTTCTCCGGGTAAAGACCGAGAATTGTTTGATGAGGTGGGTTTGCAAAATGGCGATATCGCGGTGCAGATCAATGGCCTCGACCTAAAGGACGCTGCGGCAATGACACAGGTGTTCAACGCCTTGTCTGAGTTAACGGAATTGACGCTCACCGTAGAGCGAGAAGGCCAACCTTATGAGATTTATATTGAATTATAAGACTTGCCCAGTGGCGCGAGTCACAAGGAGAATAATGTGAAGCAGTGGCTTGAGAACGTTTTTTGTAGGCGCTTTTTTTGTGGGGACATGAGAATTAAGCGCAGTGCTTGGCTGTTAGCAGCAAGCTTGTTAGCCCCACTGGTGAGCGCTAATGATTTCAGCGCCAGCTTTAAGGGCACGGACATTCAAGAGTTCATTAACATTGTGGGTCGAAACTTAGAAAAGACCATTATCGTGGATCCAGCGGTACGCGGCAAAGTCGATGTGCGCAGCTACGACATGTTGACCGAAGAGCAGTACTACCGCTTTTTCCTCAATGTGCTCGAAGTGTATGGCTTTGCCGTGGTGGAGATGGAGAATGGCGTACTCAAAGTCATTCGTTCAAAAGACGCCAAAACCTCGGCCATTCCTGTGGTGGGTGATGGCAGCGTGCAAGGCGACGCCGTGGTCACTCGCGTAGTGGCTGTGCGTAATGTCTCGGTGCGCGAGCTCTCGCCACTGCTAAGACAGCTCAATGACAACGCCGGTGCCGGTAACGTGGTGCACTACGACCCTGCCAACATCATTTTGATCACCGGACGCGCCGCCGTGGTTAACCGCTTGGCGGACATCATCAAACGCGTCGACCAGGCGGGCGACAAAGAGATCGAAGTGGTGGATTTAGCCAACGCTTCTGCCGCAGAGATGGTGCGTATTGTCGATGCGCTGAATAAAAGCGCCGATAAAAACACCCCAGCGTTTTTGGAGCCAAAGTTGGTGGCAGACGATCGCACCAACTCGATTTTGATCTCCGGCGATCCGCAAGTGCGTGAACGCCTGCGCCGATTGATCAAGCAGCTTGACGTGGAAATGGCGTCGAAAGGCAACAACCGCGTGGTCTACCTCAAATACGCCAAAGCCGATGAAATGGTTGAGGTGCTCAAAGGCGTGTCGGCCAACCTGCAAGCGGAGAAAAACGCTGGCAGCAACAGCAATTCTCAGCGCAATGACGTGATGATCGCAGCCCACCCGGGTACCAACGCGCTCGTGCTCACCGCGCCGCCCGATATCATGAACGCGTTGCAAGAGGTGATCTCACAGCTGGATATTCGCCGCGCGCAAGTTCTGATTGAAGCACTGATTGTTGAAATGGCAGAGGGCGATGGCATCAACCTTGGTGTGCAATGGGGATCGTTGGAAACCGGCTCTGTCATCCAGTACGGAAATACAGGGGCTGGTATCGGTGAAGTGATGGTCGGGTTGGAGGAAGCAAAAGATACCACCACCACCACAGCAGTATATGACTCAGATGGCGACTTTTTGCGTAATGAGACCACTACGGAAGAAGGCGACTATTCTACGCTGGCCTCGGCGCTCGCTGGCGTCAATGGCGCAGCGCTCAGTGTCGTAATGGGTGACTGGACGGCGCTGATCAGCGCGGTATCGACTGACTCCAACTCCAATATTCTCTCCTCACCGAGCATTACCGTTATGGATAACGGCGAGGCCTCGTTTATTGTCGGTGAAGAGGTGCCGGTGTTAACGGGCTCTACGGCCGGTTCGAACAACGATAACCCATTTCAAACCGTCGACCGTAAAGAGGTCGGCATCAAACTCAAAGTGGTGCCGCAGATTAACGAAGGCAACTCAGTGCAGCTCAATATTGAGCAAGAGGTGTCAAACGTGCTTGGTGCCAATGGCGCGGTGGATGTGCGGTTTGCCAAGCGCCAGCTCAACACCTCTGTAATGGTCGAAGACGGTCAGATGATTGTCCTCGGCGGTTTGATTGATGAGCGCGCGCTAGAGAGCGAATCGAAAGTACCGCTGCTGGGCGACATTCCCTATCTTGGCCATCTGTTCAAATCGACCAGTACCCAAGTGGAGAAAAAGAACCTGATGGTGTTCATCAAACCGACCATCATTCGTGATGGCATGACGGCCGATGGTATCACGCAGCGTAAATATAACTTCATCCGCGCCGAGCAGCTTTATAAAGCGGACCAAGGTCTTAAGCTCATGGACGATGCGCACATTCCTGTGCTGCCAAAATTTGGGGATGAGATCCGCCATCCGGTGGAAATCCAAGCCTTCCTTGACCAAATGGATGTGCAGTAATGGAGAGACCGTCCGTTCGTCGCCTGCCGTTTAGTTTTGCCAAGCGTTTCAGCTTGGTGTTGGAAACCGCGCAGACCGAGTCACCTGGCTTGGTGCTCTATTATGTTGAACCGCTCGCGGTAGACGCTTTGCTTGAAGTGAATCGCGTTGTCGGCGAGCCGTTTGGCATGCAAGCGGTCAGCAGCAGTGAGTTTGAACAGCGTTTGACCCGCGCCTACCAGCGCGACTCGTCGGAAGCGCGCCAGTTGATGGAAGACATTGGTGCGGACAGTGACGATCTCTTCTCTCTGGCCGAAGAGTTGCCGCAGGATGAAGACTTACTGGAGTCAGAAGACGACGCGCCGATCATCAAGCTCATCAACGCCATGCTGGGTGAGGCAATCAAAGAGGGCGCGTCGGATATCCACATCGAAACCTTTGAGAAAAGTTTAGCGATCCGTTTTCGTGTCGATGGTGTGTTGCGTGATGTGTTGTCACCCAGTCGCAAACTTGCGCCCCTTCTGGTCTCGCGGGTTAAAGTGATGGCGCGGCTCGACATCGCGGAAAAACGCGTGCCCCAAGATGGGCGAATTTCTCTGCGTATCGGTGGTCGCGCGGTCGATGTGCGTGTCTCGACTATGCCATCGTCGCACGGCGAGCGCGTGGTGATGCGTCTTTTGGACAAAAACGCCACGCGATTGGATCTGCACAGCCTTGGCATGACCAAGGCCAATCACGATGATTTCCGCCAGCTCATTGGTCGCCCGCACGGCATCATTTTGGTCACCGGTCCAACGGGCTCAGGTAAATCGACCACCTTGTACGCCGGCTTAAGTGAAATCAACAGTAACGAGCGCAACATTCTGACAGTGGAAGATCCGATCGAATTTGATATCGACGGCATCGGCCAGACGCAGGTTAACCCGAGAGTGGATATGACGTTTGCGCGCGGCTTGCGCGCCATTTTGCGCCAAGACCCGGATGTGGTGATGGTCGGCGAAATTCGCGATCTCGAAACCGCGCAAATTGCCATTCAAGCTTCATTGACGGGCCACTTGGTGATGTCGACCTTACACACCAATACCGCCACAGGGGCGATTACGCGTCTGCGTGATATGGGCATTGAACCCTTTTTGATCTCCTCCTCGCTGCTTGGTGTGTTGGCTCAGCGTTTGGTGCGCACCCTGTGCCCATCGTGTAAAGCGCCCTATCAGGCTGACGCGCAAATCAAACAGTGGTTTGCGCTCGGCGAAGACGAGAACCTCACACTGCACAAAGCCGTTGGCTGTGAAGCGTGCAACTTTAAAGGCTATCGAGGCCGAACCGGGATCCATGAACTGCTGCGTGTCGATAACGAGGTGCAATCGCTCATCCATGATGACGCGGGCGAGCAAGCGATTGAGAAAGCCATTCGTGCCCGCACGCCAAGCATTCAACGCGATGGCCTTGAGAAAGTCAGACAAGGCATCACGACGCTTGAAGAGGTGTTGCGCGTGACCAAGGAAGCGTAATGGCGGCATTTGAATACAAAGCGTTAGACAGCAAAGGCAAAACCAAAACCGGCGTGCTCGAAGCCGATACAGCGCGCCAGTTGCGCTCGCGGCTAAAAGAGCAGGGTTTGGTGCCGATGGAGGTCAAAGAGACGCGGCAGAAAAACGCTAAGCAAGCCCATGCCGGGCGCAGCGGTTTTCGTCGTGGACTCAGCACCCCAGATTTAGCGCTGATCACCCGCCAGCTCGCCACCTTAGTGCAATCGGGCATGCCCCTTGAGGAGTGTTTGCGCGCCGTGTCTGAGCAATCAGAAAAAGCGCGCATTCGTTCGATGTTGCTCGCGGTGCGCTCCAAAGTGACCGAAGGGTACACCTTGGCCGACAGCTTGGCGGACTTTCCTCATGTGTTTGACGACCTGTTTCGCTCTATGGTCGCGGCAGGGGAGAAATCGGGTCATCTGGACTCCGTGTTAGAGCGCTTGGCGGATTACGCCGAAAATCGGCAGAAAATGCGCTCGAAACTGCAGCAAGCGCTGATCTACCCTGTGGTATTGGTGGTGTTTGCGATTGGTATTGTGGCGTTTTTGCTCGCGGCGGTGGTGCCGAAAATTGTCGGTCAGTTTGTCCAGATGGGCCAAACGCTGCCGCAATCGACCCAGTTTTTGCTCGCCTCAAGCGAGTTTGTTCAGAACTTTGGTCTCTACTTATTACTCGTGATTGTGGCGCTGGGCTACGTCATCAAACTGGCGTTAGCCAAGCCGAGCGTGCGTCTGGCTTATGATCGAAAACTGATTGGCCTGCCGATGATTGGCAAAATCAGCAAAGGGCTCAACACCTCGCGTTTTGCCCGCACATTATCGATTTGCACGTCGAGCGCGATCCCGATTTTGGATGGCATGAAGGTGGCGGTGGATGTGATGAGTAATCGCTACGTCAAGCAGCAAGTCACCCTTGCCGCCGATAGCGTGCGCGAAGGGGCAAGCCTGCGTCGTGCACTCGAGCAGACCAAACTGTTCCCACCTATGATGCTGCACATGATCGCCAGTGGTGAACAAAGTGGTCAGCTAGAAGGCATGCTGACGCGCGCCGCCGACAACCAAGACGCCAACTTTGAATCCATGGTGAATATTGCGCTGGGCATCTTTACCCCGGTATTGATTGCGCTGATGGCGGGGTTGGTGCTGTTTATCGTCATGGCGACGTTAATGCCCATTTTAGAAATGAATAATTTAATGGCGGGATGATCCCGCACTCGGAGAGAACAACAATGACAAACAGAATCAAAAAACAGTCAGGCTTTACGTTATTAGAAGTGATGGTCGTCGTGGTGATTTTGGGGATTTTAGCCAGCTTTGTGGTGCCTAACCTGTTAGGTAACAAAGAGAAGGCGGATCAACAAAAAGCGGTCACAGACATCGTCGCCTTGGAAAACGCACTCGACATGTACAAGCTTGATAATAGCGTCTACCCGACCACAGATCAGGGGCTAGAGGCGTTGGTCAGCAAGCCATCCAACCCGGAGCCGCGTAACTACCGTGAGGGTGGCTACATTCGCCGTTTGCCAAGCGATCCTTGGGGCAACGACTACCAATACCTAAGCCCAGGTGACAACGGCAATATCGATATCTTTACCTTGGGCGCCGATGGCCAAGAGGGCGGTGAAGGCATCAATGCCGACATTGGTAACTGGAATATCCAAGACTTTCAATAATGCGTCAACGCGCTCGCGGCTTTACCTTACTTGAAGTCTTGCTGGTGGTGGTGATCGCCGCGCTGGCATCGGCGGCGGTGGTCTCCACCTTGGTCAGTCGCAGCAGTGATGAGGCAAAAAAGCACGCCAGCGCAGCGTTTCATCGCCTGCAACTCCTCAACGAAGAGGCGATGCTGGCGGGGAAAGATTACGGTTTGTGGGTCGATGAAAAGCGCGGCCGCTATCGTTTGGTAAGCTTAACCGCGAAGGGGTGGCAGCGTCTAGACGATAGCCAAATTCCGGCAGAGACGGAGCTTGGAGAAAACTTGGCACTCAAGCTAACGATGGGCGGCTCAGCGTGGCAGGACGAAGATCGCCTGTTTCGGCCCGGCAGCTTGTTTGATGACGACCGCTTTGCAGACCTTGAAGAGAAAGACGCACTACCGACGCCACAAGTCTTTATGATGTCGAGCGGTGAAGTGAGCCCGTTTGAGCTCGCGATTGCGCCCAAGGCGAGTAGTCGTCAGTGGTCACAAGAGACCGCATGGCGCGTGATCGCCAAAGAGAACGGCCAAATTGTGCTGCTGGCGCCGGGAGAGAGCGATGAGTAAACCACGCGCGATAATGATGACACGGCGATTTGCGGCTGCTCGCCACGCTACCGCGCGCGGTTTTACCTTGCTGGAAGTGTTGGTCGCGCTCGCCATTTTTGCGACGGCGGCGATCGCCACGGTGCGCTCGGTCAGTCAGCACATCAATACCTTAAGTTACATCGAGGAAAAGACGTTCGCCGCCATGGTCGCCGACAACCAAATGGCCAAAGTACATTTAGCGGGCGTTAAGCCCAGCGCGCAAAAAGGCACCGCTCAGTTAGCGGGGCGCCAATGGCAGTGGCAGGTGGTGCCAGTGAGTACCAGCGGCGATCTGTTGGCGGCGTTTGATGTCAAAGTATCACTGGGCGCGCAAGCCGCGCCGATCGTGGTGGTGAGAAGCTATGTGGCGCTCTAGACAAGTAAGCCGGACACAAGGTTTTACCTTGATTGAGGTCTTAGTCGTGATGGCGATCTTTGCCAGTTTGAGCGTCGCGGCCTATCAAGTGCTCAATCAGGTGCAGCGCAGCAATGCGCTCTCAGAGCAGCGCAGTGCGCGCTTGGGGGAATTGCAGCGTAGCCTTGTCTATCTCGACAATGATTTTCGCCAAATGGCGCTGCGCCAAACGCGCTCCGGCGGCGATTCGCCTTCATCTACCCTGATCGCTTGGCAAGATAACTTGCTCGACAGTGATGAAAAAGGGGTGATGTTCGCGCGCCTGGGTTGGTTTAACCCGCAGCAGCAGTTTCCGCGCGGCGAGGTGACTAAAGTGGGTTATCGCATCCAAGATGGCGTATTACAACGAATTTGGTGGCGATACCCAGATACGCCCACCGGGCAGGCGGGCATCGTGATGCCACTGCTCGATAAGGTCGAGCAGTTTGATTTACGCTTTTTTGATGGCAGTGAGTGGCAACGTGAATGGCGTGCCAGTAACCAGCTGCCGAGTGCGGTGGCACTCACCTTAACGCTGGAAGATTATGGTGAGATAGAGCGCATTTATTTGACGGGTGGCGGCACATTGGCGGGCGTAGGAGAGAGCGATGAGAACGGCTAGCTCGCAGCGAGGCGTCGCACTGATTGTGATCTTACTGCTGTTGGCGGTGATGGTCAGCATTGCCGCCAGCATGGCGGACCGGCTCTTTTCTCAGTTTCGCCGCGCCAGCAGTCAGCTCGATTATCAGCAGGCGTATTGGTATAGCTTGAGTGCAGAGGCGCTTGCGCGGGCGGGCATTGAACAAAGCTACCAAGATAGCGACACGGTCAATCTCTCGCAGCCTTGGGCGATAGAAGAGCAAACCTATCCGCTCGATTTTGGCACGCTGCGCGGATCACTGACCGATGGGCAAGCGTGCTTGAACCTCAACGCGCTCTACGCGGTTGTGCAGACGGCCAACTCCAACGCCACGCCCTATTTGGTTGAGGTGCTGCAAACCTTGCTCGAATACCTAGAGGTGGAGAGTTATCAAGCGCAGGCGATCGCGGAGTCGGTGTGGGAGTTCATTGATGAAGACACCACGGTGAATACCTCTTCCGGTGTGGAAGACAGCTACTATGAGTCGATGTCGCCAGCCTACCTGACGGCCAACTCTTTACTGGCGGATGCCAGCGAGCTGCGTGCGATTCATCAAGTGAGCGCAGAGGTGATGACCAAGCTGCGCGGCCATGTGTGCGCGCTGCCGACCAGTGATTTTCGCCTCAACATTAATACGCTGGATGCGCGCCACAGCGCGCTGCTCGCGGCCATGTTGGCGCCCAACTTGAGTGTCGAACAAGCCAAGAACGTCATCGACAATCGCCCCTATGATGGTTGGCAATCGGTTGACGAATTTTATGCCGAGTCGGCGCTCTCTTCGGTCAGTGCTGATGTGAAAAGTCAGGCGAAAGGCTATTTGGATATTGATAGCCGCTATTTTGAAATGGATGCTGAACTGCTGGTCAACGACTCGCGCGTGCGAGTGCGAAGCCTGCTGTATAGTGAAAATCGTGAAACTGCAACGGTGATACGCCGTCGCTTTGGAGGTATCGGTGAACGAGAGTCTGATCGTTCGACTGAGTCACAACCCTAATGCCACTGTTCAATGGCTGGTCTGGTCTGCGAGCGAGCGCGCCGTGATCGCCAGTGGCGAACTCGCCAACTATTCCCTGCGTGATGCGTTAGCGCAATACGCCAAGGGGCGCGCGACGACAGTGCTGCTCTCTGCGGCCGATGTGGTGCTCAAGCAGGTTGAGATCCCGGCCGGCGCTGGGCGTCAATTTGAGTCTATGCTGCCTTATTTGCTTGAAGATGAGTTGGCGCAAGATGTCGATGAGCTGCATTTTGTTGTGTTGGCTAAACAAAGCAATCAAGCGCACGTGTGCGCCGCGCCGCGTGTTTGGCTGGCGAGCGTGCTCGATGATCTGCGTGAGCTTGGCTGCTCGGTGCGCAAAGTGCTGCCGGATGTATTGGCACTGCCGAAGGAGACGCCGCTGTGCGCCGCGCAAATTGGTGAGCAGTGGCTGATGAGTAAACCCGAGTGGCAAGGCGTCTCGGTAGAGGCGAGCTTTTTACCCTGGATTACGGCCTCTGATTGGGTCAAAGATAGCGCTGGCGAGCCTTTGGCGCTGACTGCGCTGACCCCACTGCCTGAGTCTGTGATTAAGGCGCATCCCGCTTGGCAAGATTGCGTTTGGGAAAACGAGGAGGGCAAGCTCGTGATGCAGGTACTCGCCGAGCACGCCTTACTCAGCCCAGTTAATCTATTAACCGGTGCATTCAAGCCTAAATCGTCACTCGGCAAATATTGGCGCGTCTGGCAAGGCAGTGCCATGGCCGCGATGCTGCTACTGGCGCTGATTTGCGTCGACAGTGTGCTGAAAACCGCGCGCTTTGAAACGCAAGCCGATGCGTATCGCAACGAGAGTGAGCGTCTGTTTCGTGAGGCACTACCGGGGCGCACGCGCATCCCGACCGTCAGCTATTTAAAACGGGAGATGGAGCGAGAAGCGGTGCAACTGTCTGGGGGCAGCAGTGAAACGGTTTGGTTAGAGTGGATGGTGCAACTGCCTGATGCGGTTAGCAAAGTGCCGGGTCTGAGCTTGACCAGTATCAAGTTTGATCGCAATCGCAAAGAAGTGCGCCTTGAAGCGCAAAGCGATGATTTCCAAAGTTTTGAGCGTGCCAAAGCGCAGCTTGAATCGCGTTTTAAGGTTGAGCAAGGGCAGCTCAGTCGCAGTGGCGAGCGTGTGAACGGCTCGTTTGTTTTAACGCTACGTGACGGCCAGTCGTAAGGAGAGTCATGAAAGCACGTTTTCAATCGAACCTTGCGCCGCTATTGGCGCCGCTTGGTACCAAGCTGAGCGCATGGTGGTCTGCCATTACCCCGCGTGAGCAGCGCCTGGTGATGGTATGCGCGGGCCTTGTGATAGCGGGCGGCCTGTACTGGGGCATGGTCGAACCTTTGACCACGCGCGCAGAGCAGGCAGAACTTAGGCTGCAAAGTGAAAAGCAGTTGCTGGGCTGGGTCGAAGATCAAGCCGAGACGATCGCGAGTTTGCGCGCCGCCGGTGGGCGCTCGGTATCCACCTTAGCGCTGAATCAGGCGGTCTCCTCAACGGCGAAGCGTTTCAACGTCGAGTTGGTGCGCGTTCAGCCACGCGGTGAAGAGCTACAAGTGTGGATAAGCCCAATGCCGTTTAACCAGTTCGTCAGTTGGATTGCCTTTTTGCAAGAGACCCACGGCGTGCACGTCACAGCGCTCGATCTCGATAGAGGCAAGCAAGAGGGCGTAGTAGACGTGCGCCGCTTACAGTTGGTAAAGGGGTAGAGGGATGAAAAAACGGCTTCTGCTCGGCGCAGGTTTACTCGGTGTATTTGGCTTGAGCGCGTTGGTGCACATGCCGGCATCGTTTGTTTATCACACCTTAGGCCAGTATGCCGCCATCCCAGCGCAGCTGCGTGTCGATGGCATTCAAGGCACCCTTTGGCAAGGGCGCGCGGCGCAAGTGCGTTGGCAGCGCTACGATTTGGGCGCAGTGAATTGGTCGCTTGATATCGGCGCGCTTTTCAGTGGCCGCTTACAAGCGCAAGTGCGCGTGGGCCAAGGCGGCGGCCTTGTCGTGGGCCGCGGCACACTGGGTCTCAATCGCCAAGGCGCATTCGCACAAAACGTGGTGGCCAGTCTCTCCGTTGAGAAAATCACACCTTGGCTACCTCGCCCACCCGTACCACTCGATGTGCAAGGGCAGGTGGAGTTCAATATCCAGCACTGGGATTATCAAGCGCCGTGGTGCCGCTCGGCGAAAGGCAGCGTGGTGCTCAATACTCAAGGCGTCGGCACGCCGATCGCCGAATTAACCACAGGCCCTGTTGTCGCGCCGTTTACTTGTCAAGACAGCGCGCTGAGCGTCGCAGGCAATCAGCAAAGCGATCAGGTCGAGAGCGCCTTCACGCTCGATCTTACCCCCGATCGCCGCTACCAAACCCGCGCCTGGTTCACACCGCAACCCAACTTCCCCCCAGCACTCCAAGAGCAGC
>NZ_JCBDGK010000007.1:0-57903 GCF_059834005.1 Vibrio sp. R12-SW3-ISO1 | reverse complement strand
GGCGTACGCCAACTGTGTGACGACTATGGCGTACTGCTGATATTGGATGAAATCGCCACAGGATTTGGCCGTACAGGCAAGCTGTTTGCCTGCGAACACGCCGAGGTTCAGCCAGACATCCTCTGTGTCGGCAAAGCGCTTACCGGAGGGTACATGACGTTATCGGCCACGCTCACCACTCGCCACGTTGCTGATACCGTCTGCTCGGGCGAAGCGGGCTGCTTTATGCACGGCCCTACTTTTATGGGGCAACCCCCTCGCCTGCGCCGTCGCGAGTGCCAGTATGGCGTTGTTAAAAAAGGGCGAATGGCAAACACAAGTTGCGGGCATCGAACGTCAGTTTGCCTCACTACTACCGAGACTAAAAAAACATAAAAAGGTCAAAGACGTGCGCTGGCTCGGCGCGATTGGTGTGGTAGAGACGACAACCACTGTGGATATGGAAAACATCCAAGCGCATTTTGTTGCGCAAGGTGTCTGGATACGCCCATTCGGACGTCTAATCTATATGATGCCGCCGTTTATCAGCGAACCTGAGCATATTGAGAAGTTGGTGATAGCAGTAGAGAACGCGCTAGAGAAAGAGGTGTGTTTTAAAACTCAAACTAAATCCTAGTTCCTAAAACCCAAAATCTAGGAACTAGGAACTAGACACTAGGAACTTACTCCTGATCAATCATCCAGCGGCGGAAAGCTTTGCGCTCTTCGGTGGAAGATTTTAGGTACCAGGCTTTGAGTTGCTCAAGACTGTTGGTGTCAACACTAGGCATAGCCTCACTTCCTTGCTTCGACTCGGTTTCAGGGGCTAACTCAGCGCTGGCGACTAGAGCAGCACTTGCAGCAAATACCACACCTCTCGCTTGGTTGTGTTGGGCAACGAGCTTAGGTAGGTCGTAATACGGAAAAATACCTTCACCGCTATCCAATACCTCCTGAGAGTATTCAATCGACTCGCCATTTTTAGTTTTTATTACCCACTCCGGAGCTTGTTTAAAGTGCGCGTTGGCTTGCTGATAACTGTGTAATTTTGGTGCTTCAACGACCAAATCACTTTCCGGTGCATTGAACATAAGGACGTAAGGCGCAGAATCAAAGACTCGCGATTTACCTGAATCACTCAATTTCTTACTGTACTTTACCACCAACTGGGTAGGGCCTTGATCGACACTGACACTTTGACGCTTTTCTTGATTTTGCTCACCGTCGACAAACAGCAACTCAACGTTCGATTGTGGCTCTAGCATCCCCGCTGACACTCCGAAACTCATCAATACGCAAAGTAAGCCCATGGATTTATTCATACACTCAATTCCTATAGTCCATAATAAAAAACCACCCCGAAGGGTGGTTTGATTGTATCTCATTTAGGTGAGATTAGAAGTAAGCTTTAACACCTACAGCAACGCCAGTTTGGTTGCTATCTACGTTGTCACCACCAACTTCTGCATAAAGTGTAGAATTTGGTGCTAGTCCGTAACCTGCGTTTACATACCAAGTATCGACGTCATCGGCACCGTCTTGCTCAGAAGTACTGAAACCTGCTGCTAGAGTAACTTTTTCGATAGTGTAAGTAGCCGCTAGACCAATTGTATCAACGTCAGTGTAATCTTTGTCAAGGTTGTAGTAAGCCACTGCTAATTCTAGGTTTTCAACACCAGCGTAGCGTGCTTGAACAGACCAAAGTGACTCATCGCGCTTGCCAGTTGCAACGTTTGAATCGAAAACTTCGCCATTTCCGTAGAAAGCAGTGAAGTCGAAGTCAGCAACTCGGTAGCCAAGTTTACCGTCAAAGTAAACAGTGTCGTCTGTTAAAGTACCTGTATCACCATTTTCATCTTGAACTAGTGCAACAGAAGCGTAGAAGTCACTCTTGTCGATATCCCAACGAACAGTTTCGTCAGCACAGAAGTGGTCATCACTGCCGCCAAAGAACGTGTTTAAACCAAACTGGTAGTCAGAGCCGATACCAGCGTCGTCCATTACAGCACATAGACGACCAACCTTGAAAGAACCTGCTGTGTCAGAGTACAAAGCTACATAAGCATCACCTTCAGATGTACCTACGTCAGTAAACTCCCAGAAACCGCCGAATTGTAGGGAATCGTTGATCGCGTAACGAACGTCAAAGCTTAGGTCAGCGTCTTGAATGTCCTGAGTGAAGTCAGAACCATCGGCTTTATCCTTCACATAAACAACTTCGATGTCGCCGCCCATGGTTACTGACACTTTGTCTTGATTGTAAATTTCAAAACCAGCGTGTGCTGAACTTGTTGCAAGTACTGCTAGTGCTACTAGAGTCTTTTTCATAATAATCCACTGCCTTTTCTATAGAATGGGAATTCCCTATCCGGTTCCCTTTATGTTTTAGAAGATGACTCAAACTCTTTATTGGTCCGATGTCATCGCCACTAAATTTCGAGGTTTAGATTGCAAAAGATTCCCCTAAGTGTCAAATGTTCTAAATCACACAACTAAAAAAACATAAATTGGTTTAAAATCATGTATTTACATATAAACCTGCCGTTTTTTAGACCAGGTTCATAAAAATATCGTTACGCCACGCACCTTACCAAAACCGTTAACATTTAGACTTAAACGCCAATAAATCGATAAAATTATGCGAATTGCAGAATATAAGCCTACCATTTGTGATTATTTGGAGTGATATATATTTTACAATTAGAATTAATTATAAGTTCTTGAAGGTTCAGTTTTTTTTTGTGAAGGAGATCTAGATTTGATCATTTGAGATTCTATTTCGTGAACTGAGTAGCGTTTAGCAAACTGTGCTATCATCCGTCGCCCATAGCGAAGGTCCCCATATGATTGCCAGTAAGATACAAAATTCTATCCGCCACAGTTATCAATCTCTCCAACATCAGTTAGAAAACTTCGTTCCTCGCCGGGCACAAAACTACTTGGTCGCAGAGATCGCCAAAACATTATGTGGCGAGTATCACAAATCTAATCGGATGATTGTTGCAGAAGCGGGGACCGGGATCGGCAAATCACTCTCCTATCTGATGGCAGTAATACCCGTTGCGCTGTTCAATAATCGTAAAGTGGTCATCTCCACCGCCACCGTCGCGCTGCAAGAGCAGCTCATCAATAAGGATTTGCCCCTATATAGACGCCTCTCTGATCGTGAGTTCTCCTTTATCCTCGCCAAAGGCCGAGGCCGTTATTGCTGTGCTGAAAAGCTCTACACCGCGTGTGGGGCAGACGGCGGGCAGATGGCGATGTTCGAAAGTAAACCGAAGAAAAAAGAGGTTGAACTGCTTGAGCTCATGCACACCAAGTTGGCACAAAACAAATGGAATGGTGACCGTGACGCTTGGCCCAAGCCAATTCCCGACCACTTGTGGCAAATGATTGTCAGCGATAAGCACAGCTGCAACACCAGTTTACCAGCGCATCGCCAGTGTCCGTTTCAAAAGGCCCGTGCCGAGCTTGATAAGGTCGACGTGATCATTGCCAACCACAGCTTGGTGATGGCCGATGCCGATCTCGGGGGTGGCGTGATACTTCCAGAGCCTGAGAACACCTTTTATGTGTTTGATGAGGCGCACCACTTACCCCACGTCGCGCGCGATCACGCCTCTGCCGCAGCCAGTTGTAAAGGCGCTGCCAGTTGGCTAGAAAAGCTCAATCAAAGTGTGACCAGATTTGCAGGCCTTGCCGATGAAAAGCGCGTCGCAAGGTTTAAAAACGAGTTGCAAGACAGCATTGCGCAGCTTATTCCAACGTTAGCGAAGCTCCCCGCACAGTTTGATACGCAAGCGTTTGAAGATCGTCATTATCGCTTTGAACATGGCGAACTGCCCACTTGGCTATTTGAACAGGCCAAAGAATTGAAGACCTATTCGGTCAAAGGTGCTCAGGCCGTCGCTAAAGTGGCGGATCTGATTTCAGAACGCGTTAAAGACGGTGAAATTGCGAACCGACTCGCAGAACCCGCGCTCGCTGAGCTCGGTTTTTACATTCAGCGTTTTGACAATCTCGCCCAAGTTTGGCGCTTAATGGCCGAACCCACACGTGAAAAAGGCGCGCCTTTAGCGCGTTGGCTATCCCTACATCCAGAACGCGAAGGCGACATTATCGTCAATGTCTCGCCGCTCGAAGTCGGTTGGCAATTGGATCAACAGATCTGGAGTCGCTGCGTCGGTGCAGTGCTCACTTCCGCGACTCTGCGCGCGCTCAACTCATTCAGTTTTTTCTGTCGCCAAGCTGGCGTGAGTGAAAAAGAGGAAGACGGCGTGCGCTTTCTTGCGCTCTCATCGCCGTTTGATTACGCCAACCAAGCCGAATTGGTCATACCGGCAATGAAGATGGAGCCCCAAGCGCCACAGTTTACTGAATATCTTATAGAGATATTGCCTAACTGGATTGAAGACAAACAGGCCAATTTGGTTTTATTCTCCTCCTATTGGCAAATGAACCAAGTCGCAGAAGCGCTGAGTAGCGAATTTGTTAAAAAGGGTTGGGCGCTGCAAATTCATGGTCAAGAGTCGCGCTCTGAAATTCTAAAAAAACATAAAACCCTTGTGCAGTGCGGCAAGACGAGCATTCTGTTTGGCACTGGCAGCTTCTCAGAAGGGCTGGATTTACCGGGTGACTTGCTGACCAACCTGGTGATCACCAAGATTCCGTTTGCGGTGCCGACCTCCCCCGTGGAGCGCTCCCATGCAGAATACATCGAGCGCAAAGGCGGAAATCCGTTTATGCAGATCTCGGTACCCGAAGCGAGTAAAAAGCTGATTCAGTCTGTCGGTCGCTTGCTGCGTAAAGAGCGCGATTCTGGTAGAGTCGTCATCCTTGATCGCAGACTGGTCACCAAACGTTACGGGAGTGCGCTGTTGGACTCACTTCCGCCATTTAAACGCACCATCAAATAGTGGCGCGATTGACACCCATAACTTACAAGCGCTTCAAGCATATAAAGAAGAATACACATTATGGAACTTTTTGAGCCAACCATGTTGTTGGTGTTGGCACTGGTTGCTTTTGTTGCTGGATTTATTGATGCCGTCGCCGGCGGTGGCGGCATGTTAACGGTACCTGCTCTGCTGTCACTCGGCCTACCGCCGCACATTGCGCTCGGTACCAACAAGTTAGCGGCGACCTTCGCATCATCAACCGCCGCGTTTACTTACTACCGAAAGCGCCTGTTTAAACCTGAATGTTGGCTAAGAGCGTTCTTTGCCACCCTAGCTGGGGCAATCTTGGGCACCTTGTTTGTTGATTTCATCTCAACTGAGTGGCTTGAAAAAATCTTACCGCTGATTATTCTGGCGGCGGCTGTCTATACTGTTTGGCATAAAACACCGAACGCAAACATCAATGAATCGCCACCACCTTGCCCTGTACTGCATAAAAAGCAGATAGGCCAAGGTTTGATTCTAGGCTTTTATGATGGCGTTGCCGGCCCCGGTACTGGCGCTTTTTGGACCGTGAGTTCAATGGCGCTCTATCGCCTCAATATTTTGTTGGCTTCAGGCTTGGCCAAGGCGATGAACTTTACCAGCAACTTCACGTCATTGGTGACATTTGCCATTTTGGGTCATATCGATTGGGTGTTGGGCCTGACGATGGGTGTCTGTTTGATGGCTGGCGCGTTCGTCGGCGCTCATTCCGCGATACGATTTGGCGCAACGTTTATACGCCCAGTCTTTGTCACCGTCGTCAGTGTGCTCGCCGTCAAGCTGGCGTTTGATGCGTGGTTTATCCCTAGTTAACGCAATCATTGCTCAACGAAAGCATTACTTGACGAAAACACTGATTAACGCCATCACTGCGCGTAACTTGCATAGGAAGCGACAAGTAGAACGCTATGAATAGATTCGATTCGCTAAAACAAACCTTAGACAACCTTGCCCTGCAAGCGGCGGGGCTTGATCGCCAACGCGGAGAGCACCACCTACCGCTATTTGATGAACGGCTGTTTTCTTGCCGAGCTAAACTGCTTGTCCCCTGCGTGACAGAAACCCAAGCCACATTGACGTCGATTTTGCGCGAAGAACAAGCGGGCAAATTGACCACGCACCGAGCAGAATACCTCGGCGAGCGTTTACTGTCGCAAATCAGTGCCATTGAGCGCGAATTGGCCACCACCTCAATCCGTAAAAACGAACCTAAGCACAAAAGCTATTATAGAAAGCCCATCAACGAGCTCTATCAACAACTGGCGCAGCATCAAGAGTGGGAACGTCGCTTAAAAGAGATGGTGAGAGATAAAGAGCGTGCACTGCAAAACGCCTCATCGTTTGCCCAAGCACAAGCGCAGCAAGCGTTACTGGCTACCGAGCAGCGTCTAAAACGGTGCCAAGAGTCTAAGTTGAAAATCGAAAATCAGATCACCTATCGAGAGAGAAACCAGTAATGTCTAGTCAAGAACAGTCAACGGCAGTAAACAGCGGGCTTGAAAACGCCCCCGAAGAGGTCAAACTGGCGGTAGATTTAATCTACTTATTGGAGAGCAACGAGATCGATCCTCACACTGCTTTGGCCGCAATCGACATCGTAAAAAGCGATTTAGAGAGAAAATTGGCGCAATAAGGTCAACGTCCTGACTTCAAAGACTTACTTTCTTGCTTAACGACTAATCGCTGGATAAAACAAAAACGCGCTCGGTGATGTGATTCACCGAGCGCGTTTTTCTCAATAAGAGGTGTATGTCCTTTGAGGCTACACCTTAAATTGATTGACCAGTTGCTGCTGATTTTTCGACAGCTCACTGATCTGGCCGCTGACCGTTTCTGACTCTTCCGCTTGAGACAAAATTTGTGCGCTCAGATCGCGGATATTAGCGACACTTTGATTCACTTCGCCTGACACCGACTGCTGCTCTTCTGCCGCTTTAACAATCTGATTGTTCATATCGTTGATGGAAGCGATCGCGCCAAATACGTGATTAAGCTCTTGTACCGCCTGTTCAACCTGGCTGGCAGAGTGATTGGCGAGCTCATTGCCCTCTTGAATCGCAGACACCACATCTTGGGTGCCCTTCTGCACACTTTCAATCACTTTGCGAATTTCACCGACTGAGTCTTGGGTACGGCTGGCGAGATTACGGACCTCATCGGCCACCACGGCAAAGCCACGCCCCTGATCACCCGCGCGCGCCGCTTCAATCGCAGCGTTGAGCGCCAACAGGTTGGTTTGCTCCGAAATGCCCTCAATCACAGTCAAAATTTCCGTGATGTTGGCGTTGTTCTTCGCCAGCTCTTCCACTATGGGCACCGCTGCGGTCATGCGTTCAACCAGATGTTCCATTTCATGTTGCGATTTTTCAATCACTTGTTGACCGACGGTTGCCGCCTGATGCGCTTTATCCGCCTCTTGCACCGCAATTTCTGCGTTTTGTACCACAAGGCCTGCGGTTTGCGTCATCTCTTCAGACGCCGTCGCGACTAAGTCGACCTCTTTAAACTGGGCGTCACTGCTGCGTCTCGTGCCTTGGGCGGCCACTTTCGATTGTTCGGTTGTGGTCCCTACTTGCATCGTGGTATCAATCACATCACGAATAATGTGTTGCAGCTTTTCCAAAAACGAGTTGAAACCCATGGCGAGCTGACCAATTTCATCCGCCGATTTCACCTCAATACGTTGGGTAAGATCGCCTTCGCCCGACGCGATATCATCCAAACGCGCCACCACGTCACGAATCGGTTTCACCAAGCGATTAGCCATAACACCAATCGTAAATAAACCAAACAGCACCAGGACCGAACCCGCCAACAGTTCGGTGGTCACGCTCGATTCCACTTGCGCCGTAATGGTCGCGTCAAGGTCATCGGCATCGGCCAACACACTGTTTCTTGGCATATCAAACAATACGCCCCAGGTTTGATTCGCCACCATAATCGGTGCGAACACCGTCATCCAGTCACCGCTTTCGCTCCACTGTGTCACCACTTCTTGACCCAAGAGCAACTCTCGTAGCGCTTCACTGCTGTGCATGTCGCTCTGATAAGGTTGACCAATGGCCGCGTCAGGCGCGTCACTGGCGATCAAAGAGCCATCAAAGCTAACAATATTGACGCTGCCATCGCCCGAAAAGAGTTTGCTATCCGCATCTGCCACCACCTCTTTCAAGGCGTCGAGACGCAAATCAATCCCAAAGAAACCAATGCTGGTGCCATCAAGCATAATCGGTACCGAAATCGAGGAGGTCAAAAATGTCTCCTCCTCTTGTGTAATCACTCTTGGTGTGGTCACACACGCTTGGGCTGTGGTCACTGGGCACTCAAAACGCTCACGATTACTTGAGTCTGACAGCAGGGCTTCACTGAGCACGCTGTTCACCACATTTTCACCATTTTGCGCGGTGATCCAGTAAGGTGCAAAACGGCCCACTTCGTTGGAACCGACATATTCGGCATCAACGTAATTGCTGTCTTCATTGTCGAGCATGTCCGGTCTAAAGACCAAATACGCCCCTTGAATCGATTCAAAGTCCATCACCGCACGACGAACCATTTCATCCAATGCGGTACGCAGCTCTTCACTGTCACCAAAATTTTCTTCGGTATTGCGTTTTAAGAACATGGCGCTGGAGGCCAACATTTCTGCGCGGTAGAGCGCTTCATTGAGATACTCCGCCACCTCAGTGCCACTGAGTAGAGCGCGCGTTTGCAGCAACTGCTCGGATTTATCGATCACCGATTCCGCGCTTTGCGCTTTGATCAATTGTTGATTGGATAAAGCGTTATAGACCGAGAAGCCAATTAAAGAGAGTGACGTAATGAGGAGACAGCAGCCAGCGAAAAGCGTGATCTTCCATTGAACCGAAAGCGTTCGCATAATACATCCTTATAAGCAAACTTGTTGATAGTTTTGTTCAATCATTACAGCATATTGAACTTGATTATCAATCAAAAGTTTAAGAATTTGTTACTATCGCTCAGAGTAAGATGCTAAACGCTCGGCATTAGTCAGCCAAAAGTGGAAGTGTTACTATTCAAAACCAGTGGATTTAGACTGCAAAAACGAGACCTATTCAAGCAAGGATTATCAATGAAAGTCATCTCTTTTAATATCAACGGCCTTCGCGCCCGCCTTCATCAACTGCAAGCCATTATTGATAAGCATCAACCTGACGTGATTGGTCTTCAAGAAATCAAGGTGCATGATGAAGCTTTCCCACTCGAGGATGTGGAAGCGATGGGCTATCACGTGTACTTTCACGGTCAAAAAGCGCACTACGGTGTGGCCATGCTGTGTAAGAAAGCGCCGATTCACGTGCAAAAAGGCTTTCCGACCGACAATGATGATCATCAAAAACGCATGATCATGGCGACGTTTGAAGACGACGCGGGAGAGAAAGTGACCGTCCTCAATGGTTACTTCCCTCAAGGTGACAACATCCACCACGAAACCAAGTACCCGTATAAGCGTCAGTTTTATCAAGATTTAATGACCTACTTGAACGAGTATCACAGCAGCGACGAGCAATTGATTGTGATGGGTGATATCAACATCAGCCCACTGGACAGCGATATTGGTATTGGCGAACCCAACCGCAAACGTTGGTTAAAAACGGGCAAGTGTTCGTTCCAACCTGAGGAGCGCGAGTGGCTTAGCACCTTGATGAATTGGGGCTTGGTCGACACGTTCCGTCAGGTTCATCCGAGTGTCGACGATCGTTTTTCATGGTTTGATTATCGCTCTCGCGGTTTCGATGATAACCGTGGTCTACGTATTGATGTGATTCTAGCTACGCCAAGTTTGGCGCAAAAATGCGTCGAGTCGGATATTGATTACGAGCTGCGCGGCATTGAGAAACCATCTGACCACGCGCCTATTTGGTCGACGTTTAAGTAAGCGGACTGACTAGGATAAAGAACTGGGAAAGCCGACGTTACAAAGCCGTCGATTGAAAATAGCGCAGTGAAAAAAAAATCCGGAGCATCAACTCCGGATTTTTTTGTTTCTAACGCCACATATTGAGTAGTGACGTGACGATAAGCAGCGGTTAGATAGCGATAAAGTCGGCTTTGTAGTCTGGGTTAACATCTGCGTCGTAATCCACGCCTTCAACACCAAAACCAAACAGTTTCAAGAACTCTTCTTTGTACTCGACGTAATCCGTCAGCTCTTTTAGGTTTTCAGAGGTGATTTGTGGCCATAGGTCACGGCAGTGTTGTTGGATGTCGTCGCGCAACTCCCAGTCGTCTAAACGTAGGCGGTTCTTCTCATCCACTTCTGCTGCGCTACCATCTTCTTTGTAGAGACGCTGGCTAAACATACGGTAGATTTGTTCCATACACCCTTCGTGAACGCCCTCTTCACGCATCTTCTTAAATACCATAGCGATATAAAGCGGCATAACAGGAATCGCAGAACTCGCTTGAGTCACAACCGATTTCAATACTGCGACATTCGCGCTGCCACCGGTTGAAGAAAGTTTCTCGTTCAGTGCAGCGGCGGCGCGGTCTAAGTCCATCTTCGCTTTGCCTAGCGCACCGTCCCAGTAGATCGGCCACGTCAGCTCAGTGCCAATGTAGCTGTAAGCGACGGTTTTGCAGCCATCAGCCAGTACGCCAGCTTCAGAGAGGGCATTGATCCACAATTCCCAATCTTCACCACCCATTACGGTGACGGTGTCTTTGATCTCTTCTTCAGTCGCAGGCTCAACGCTCGCTTCGATGATCACATCTTTGTTGGTATCCACCGCGGTCGATGTGTAGGTTTCGCCGATAGGCTTGAGAGAAGAACGAATCACTTCACCCGTCTCTGGCATTTTACGTACTGGAGAAGCCAGTGAGTACACCACCATATCGATCTGACCCAGATCTTGTTTGATCAGCTCAATGGTTTTTTCTTTTGCTTCGTTTGAAAACGCGTCACCGTTCAAGCTTTTTGCGTAAAGACCCTCTTCACGGGCGAGTTTTTCAAAAGCGACAGAATTGTAGAAACCGGCTGTGCCCGGCTTTTTCTCTGTGCCTTCTTTCTCGAAGAACACACCGATGGTTGAAGCGCCGCCACCAAATGCCGCTGCGATACGAGAAGATAGACCGTAGCCACTCGATGCGCCCACAACCAGTACACGCTTAGGTGCGTTCTTGATTGGGCCTTGCGCCTTAGTGTAAGCAATTTGTTCTTTTACGTTAGCTTCACAACCCACTGGGTGCGTTGTTGTACAGATAAATCCACGAATTCTAGGTTTGATGATCATATTCAACTTCCTTAACAAAACCCGGCTAGGATAAAAGGTTCAACGCCAGATCGCATCTAATTTCTGTAAAAATGTCGTGAAAAGGCAAGTGGTTGGATCACTTCCTGTGGCTTCTCTCTGTGGTATCCAAAGCATTTTACTGAGCAGAAACAGCAGAGGCACCATGACGGTGCCTCTGAGTAGTAAGAGCGGTGACGTGTTTTGTTACGCCACGCTATCGAGCTTTGGCTTCGCGCCCTCTTGATGGGTACGAGTCTCGCTGAAATCGTGGCTAAAGTGGTCCACTTGAATGGCGCGGTAACGCAATTTATCCGCGGCCAAGATCTTATCCACCTCAGCTTGAGTCAGCACGCCAGCGTCTAAGGCTTGCGCTAATCGCTCGGTCAGTAGCCCTTTACGAGCGACTACACCGTCTTTAGCTGCACGCATCAGTTTGCGCTCTAAGCTCTTCACCCCATACATGGCAAGGAAGGCGTTTTCCATCAAGCCGACACTGTCATCCGCATCTTTGCCAATGTAGCAAAGGTGAGTGAGGCGATCACGGTGCGCTCCCGGCGTCATCAGACTTTCTGCCAGTTTCACAGTAAGCTGATCACTTGGCTTGGTGTAGCGATTGCCCAGTGGGAAGATGATCACTTTCAGCAAACGCCCAACCGCTTTTTGTGGGTAGTTGGTAAAAGCTTGCTGCAATGACTGCGCCGCGTGATACAAACAGTGCTGCACGGCGTAGTGTACGTAATCGAGATCTTGCTGCTGGCGACCTTCGTCTTCGTACTTTTTCAGTGCCGCAGACGCCATGTAGAGATACGCCAGTACATCCCCTAAGCGTGCAGAGATCATCTCTTTACGTTTTAAATCGCCGCCCAGTGTTGCCATTGCGATATCCGCACTAACCGCCAACGCACGGCTGAGACGCGTCATCTCTTTATAGTATTGCTGCGTTGGCCCGCTCATATCGGCTTTGATAAAGCGAGAGCCGGTGAGCGCCGCGCCAAACGCACCGAACGTATTGCCCATTGCGTGTTTGATGTGTTTGAACAGTAAATCATCAAATTGCTTCGCACCCTCTTTTTCATCCGGGTTGGCGGCCGCTTCCATCTCTTTCAGCACGTATGGATGACAACGTGTCGCCCCTTGACCAAAGATCATCAGGTTACGGGTCAAAATGTTCGCGCCTTCCACGGTAATAGCGACCGGCACACCGAGATAGTGCGTTGCAAGGTAGTTCATCGGGCCATCTTGAATGGCACGGCCTGAGTGAATGTCCATCGAATCATTCAAAATGGTGCGGGCCATTTCCGTCATGTGATATTTGGCAATCGCCGTCACAATGCCCGGTTTCTCTTTCAGATCTAACGAGGTCGTGGTGAGTGTGCGGCTCGCTTCAAGCAAGTACGTCAAACCACCGATGCGCCCTAGCGCTTCAGCAACCCCTTCAAACTTACCGATCGACATACCAAACTGCTTACGCACGTAGGAATACGCGCCTGTAGTGCGTGACGTCAGATGGCCAATCGCAGTGCCAAGTGCTGGCAACGAGATACCGCGGCCTGCTGACAAACATTCCACCAGCATGCGCCAGCCTTTACCGGCGTAGTCTTGGCCACCAATCAGCCATTCCATAGGAATAAAGACATCTTTACCGCGCGTTGGACCATTCATAAACGCCAAACCTAGCGGGTCGTGACGCTCACCGATTTCCACCCCTTTGTGATCCGCCGGGATCAACGCACAGGTAATGCCAAGCTCTTTTTCATCGCCTAGCAGACCGTCTGGGTCATACATTTTAAACGCAAGGCCAAGTACCGTCGCAACGGGTGCGAGAGTGATGTAACGCTTGTTCCAGTTGAGGCGAATACCGAGCACCTCTTTCCCTTCGTGCTCGCCGTAACAGACGACGCCATCATCGGGAATGCCACCAGCATCTGAACCCGCTTCTGGGCCAGTTAGCGCGAAACACGGAATGTCGGTACCATCGGCAAGACGTGGCAGCCAGTAATCTTTTTGCTCTTGCGTACCATAGTGGGACAACAGCTCACCCGGACCTAACGAGTTTGGCACCATGACCGATACCGCTGTACTGATACTGCGAGTGGCGATGCGCGAAACGATGGTTGAGTTTGCCAATGCAGAGAATTCACGGCCGCCATACTCTTTCGAAATGATCAGCGAGAAAAAGCGCTCTTTGCGCAGGTAATCCCATACTTCTTTTGGCAGATCGCGATCTTCTTTGACGATCTTGTGGTCATTGAGCATCGCCAGCAAGGTTTCGAGCTCATTGTCCATAAACGCCTGCTCTTCCACTGTTAGCGTTGGTGCAGGATATTGGTGCAACTTACGAAAATCAGGACGGCCTGAGAACAACTCTCCGTCCCACCATACGCTGCCCGCTTCCATGGCTTCTTTCTCTGTGCTTGATAGCGGCGGTAGTACTTTTTTGAACATTTTGAAAGCTGGGTCGCTGACCCATTTTCTTCTTAGAGAGCACATAATCCGATCCTTTTGTTCGCGTTAGGGTGTTGAACTTATTGTTAGTGTTATAAATGCTTTGTTCGTATTTAAAAATCTTAACTATTACTCGATTTATTTGGCCGCGACGCCCGCAGCCAAATAAGGAATCAGTTGGTCAACGACGGACTTGGCATCCATCGCTTTGCCGTAATCATTTTCAGCGATCTCCAGCAGCGCTTGACTCGAAGCCATAGTGAATACGCACGTGCCGAGGGTAAAATGCAAACGCCAGAACAGCGCTTCTTGAGTCAACTCAGGGTTGGCTTTCATCACCGATTGCGTAAACAGTGATAACGTCTCTTGGTAACGTGTGGTGATGAACCAACGCAAGTGACCTTGCACATCGGTATAACCACGCCCAATCAGCAACATAAAGCGGCTGGTGCCGTTCGGTCTTACATCGTTTAAGTTTCTTAGTGGCGTACGCAGTGACTCAAACACGTCTGACATTTCATACGTATCATTGAGATTTAAGTTTATTAGCGCATCTTGCACTGAGGGCATAAAAGCTTCGAGATAACGGTTTAGCACTGCACGTACCAAGGTTTTCTTATCGCCAAAGTGATAGTTGACTGACGCGAGATTCACTCCAGCTTTGCTGGTAATGGTACGAAGAGACGTGTCATTGAAACCATGCTCAGCAAACAACGCTTCCGCTACATCTAGGATTTTCTCTTTCGTCTTATTTCTCGCCGACATTTTAAAGCACTCGTATTAAACAACTGTTTGAAATATACATCCGAAACATTTAACTAACAACCAATTAACATCACATTTTTGCGCTTCGGTCTGACCAGATAAAAAAGTGTGAAAGTAATTCATTGAAACGTAAGAGAGATTTTTCCTCGCGAACAAAAAGTGTGCAAAAAAGAAAAAAGAGAGGAAATTTATTGAACTGTTTGGGCCGTCCCCGGTCTGAATAGGTGTAGTGAGCAGAGCATTCGAAGTTTACAGGCCGTCAAACTTGTTTCCTTTCTGAACCTACTCATATGCTGCTTTTTCTTATTAACTCCTATGTTTTATGTATCCGCCCAGAGACCTTTTACTCTGGGCTTTTTTTATCTTTTTCGCTCCAACCGATCAGCAAGACTTTTTAGAGCTAGTTTTATACACTACGCCTCTTTTTGACACCCTGCACGTTAGACCATGAAACTCAGCGATACGCCCGTCACGCAACATCAAGTGGCTTCGATCCCCTTTTTTCTCAAGCGAGACGATCAACTGCACAGCCACTTCTCTGGTAACAAGGCACGCAAACTGATGTCAGTGCTGAGCGGCGAGTGGCCAAAGGTGAAAACCTTGATTGGCTATGGCAGCGCACAGGCGAACTCTGCCTACTCGCTTGCCGCGCTTGCTGCAATAAAGGGCTGGGCGTTTGAGTTTTATGTCGATCGTATCCCCGCATGGCTAGAGCAGCAGCCGATGGGCAATTATCGCGGTGTGTTGGAGCTCGGTGGGCAAATCATCGCCGTCGGCGATTCAGGGCTAGAACCCACGCGCTACATCGAGAAAATCCGCCAACCTGATGCAACCTGCTTAGTGATCCCCGAAGGCGGCCGCTCTACCCTGGCAGAGCCCGGCGTGGCAGGACTGGCACGAGAAATTCTCTCTTGGACTCGTTATCATCCCGAGCACGAGTTTGTTGTCGCCTTACCTTCCGGGACCGGTACCACGTCGCTCTATCTGCAAAAAGCACTCAGACCGCACGGCATTGAGGTGCTGACTTGTCCGTGTGTGGGCGGGAGAGCCTACCTCGAAGCGCAGTGGCGAGCATTAGGTGAAGAGGTGTTTCCCACCGTTCTTGAACTCGAACAAAAGCATCACTTTGGCAAGTTGTATCAAGCGGACTATCGGATGTGGCAGCAACTGCTGGCCGACACCGATGTTGAGTTTGATCTGCTTTACGATCCCATGATGTGGCGCTGCCTGCTCAACTGGTACCCAAATCACCCGCAAAAGACTATTCTCTATGTGCATCAAGGGGGATTGCTGGGCAACGAAAGTATGCTGGCGCGTTATCAACGCAAATTTGATGGTGTTTAAAGCCACCGCATCCCCTAAGTCCATCACCAACCAAAGAGTAAAAGGAGCGCAGCGATGCGATTGTGCACTCAAATTCTAAGTCTGCTGTTGGCTCTCGGCATGACTTATCCTGCGTTGGCAACCGTCATCACAACGCCGGGTAAACCGGTTGTCGGCGTCAACGCTTCGCGCCTTGCTGAGCGCGTCTGCTACTACCAAGACCAAGCCTACTCCTTGGGCGCCGTGATTGAAGTCAAGGATCACCTGCTGCGCTGCTCCAAAGCCAACGACTTTGAGAGCAATGGCGCGCTGAAATGGCAAAGCCTTGATAGCCAAGACGAAAGTAAAAGCGAGCAACCTGACGCTGACGCGACCCCATCTAAGCGTTATTCGGTCAACTAGCTCTGTGACGCCACTGCGCTGGAGTCAGAGTGCGCAGGGCGAATCACCACACAAGCGGTATGACGCTGCTTGCCAAAACCGATGATCTGCGACAGCGCCGCTTTGCTGACCGTCACGTGCGCCGATCCAACGGCATCCAGCTCAGATTCAGCGTGCGGATCATGAATGAAAAAGAACTGCTCGCTCATCCCACTCAGTACCACCCAGTGCGGCTCTTTGCTGCCATTAAAACGATAGGTGCTGATTAACAGCAGAATGCTAGCCCCTTCTTCCACCCAGCGCTCCAACTGACTCTGTGACGGTGGAGAGTCGATGATATCCACGTCCTGCTCCGCCAACTGTTGGCAAAAATCCTGATGAACAATTTCAATCACTTGCTTCTTGTTGTCATCCCGCACACTGTCGATAAATGGCGTTGACTGGGATTGGCTCCACAGCTCGACATGATACCCGCGCCGTGCCGCTGCCAGTGCCAATCCATGACCACTGCATCCACCGTGGCCTGACGCCATGAAAATCGTCGTCGCCTCGCGCCACAGTTGTAACTCAGCACTGCGTGTCAGAGGTTGTGATTTATCGAAATGAGCAAAAGCCATTAGCAGCGACGCCGCGCCACAAGTAAATGGCGTGGTTTGCACATAAAGTGGCATATTTAACAAGGTCTTAGGTCCGTAATGACTCAAGCGTTTTTGCATTTTTAGCCCATCACACAAATCGTCGTAGTAATGGATCAGCAGCTTGAGGGTTTTATAGCCCAATTTCTTGTATAAATTTATCGCGCCTATATTGTCTTCGCGCACTTCTAGTCGTATTGTTGTGAAGCCTTTTTCGACGGCAGCGCGCTCACACATTTCGATCAACGATTGTGCAATATTTCGTCCCCGGTACTGCGGCATCACCGCGATGGAATAGAGTCTCGACAGTTGTGTTCCTTGGTGAAACAAAACTAATGCATAGCCAACCACCTGCTCATCGCACTGTGCTACGAACAAAGAAGAATGTTCAGATTGGATGAACCTTTTCATCTGCCGTGGTGAGATCCTATCACTGGAGAAAAGTGACTTTTCCAACTGATTTAACGCACTGAGATCTGTGATTTTCGATTGGCGAAAATTCATGTGATACCTTCAAAAAAAGCTTATGCTAGTGTTTACCCATCATAGCGTTATTATTAAGGAACAAGATAGATGGCAAACTTATTAATTGTCGCCGACCAAACCAGTGATTGGCAGCAATATTTCCCGTCAGAACAAGTGGTGAGCGTGGCGCAATACCTCGACAGAGATTGGCAAACCACCCAACGTAACGTTCAAGTCGTCAACCTATGCCGCGATTACAGCTACATGAGCAGTGGTTACTACTGTTCGCTGATGGCCGAGGCCCGTCGTCACCGAGTGATCCCGACGGTCACTGCCATCAATGATATTTCTCAACCCCTGTTGATGTCATCTAATTTCCTCAAGCTGAGTAAACTGCCGAGTGACTTAACGACCTTGTCTTGCAAGATCTATTTTGGCCGTACGCAACAAGCAGGGCTTGAAAAACTTGCCCGTCAGCTTTTTGAGCAGTTTATGATTCCGATCATCGAGCTCAAGATGACCAAACACCAAACGCAGTGGCAAATCGAATCAGTGGCGGCCTTCCCGTTCCAAGAGCTAGAAGATCAAGAAGAAAACTTCTTTATCGAGTCGCTTGAGCAGTTCTCAGACAAAGTTTGGCGC
Source organism: Vibrio sp. R12-SW3-ISO1 (assembly GCF_059834005.1). Lineage (NCBI taxonomy): Bacteria > Pseudomonadati > Pseudomonadota > Gammaproteobacteria > Vibrionales > Vibrionaceae > Vibrio > Vibrio sp. R12-SW3-ISO1. Next base: position 40,071 of record NZ_JCBDGK010000007.1, on the reverse strand, counting down.
AAACCCAAGCAGGTGAAAAAATACCGCTATGATCTGGCAATGCTGGTCGATGAAGAGGAAAAAATGCCGCCATCGGATGCCTCTGCATTGAAGCGTTTTAAACGTGCAGCGGATCGCTTGGGGATGAACCTAGAGACGATTGGCAAAGACGACATTTCGCGTCTTGGCGAATTTGATGGCTTGTTTATTCGCGCGACCACCAACATCAGCAACTTCACTTACCGCTTTGCCAAAACCGCCGAAAAGCTTGGCCTAGTGGTGATGGATGACTCTGAGTCCATCATGAAGTGTACCAACAAGGTGTTTTTAACTGAGCTGTTGAAGAACAACAAAGTCCCTGCGCCTGCAAGCGTGATTTTGAATCGCTTTGACCCAGACTGGCAAGACGACTTGCTGAGTGAGTTGAGCTTTCCTATGGTGCTTAAGATTCCAGATGGCGCCTTCTCTCGCGGTGTGGTGAAAGTTAAAAACCAAGAGGAGCTTGAGCGCGAAGCGGCTGCGCTATTTGAGAAAAGCGCATTGATTTTGGCTCAAGCCTTTATGCCGACCGACTTTGACTGGCGAATTGGTGTTTTGAACCACCAAGCGATTTTTGCCTGTAAATACATGATGAGTCGTGGTCACTGGCAAATCTACCAACACCACAACAGTGGCCGTGTTTCATCTGGTAGTTTTGAGACGCTCGATCTTAAGCAAGTGCCAAAGAATGTCGTCGATGTGGCGGTCAAAGCAGCGAATCTGATTGGTCATGGTTTATATGGTGTCGACTTGAAAGAGATCGACGGTCAAGTCTACGTGATTGAAGTCAATGACAACCCAAGTATTGACCACCATGTTGAAGACGCTTTCCTCGGCGATCTTCTCTATGACCGCCTGATGACGGAGTTCCTGCGTCGTATCCAAATGCGCGGCTTCTAACCCATATCATCCGATCATTCGTATCAAAGCTTAATATCACGCCTAAGTCACTCCGGTGGCTTAGGCATACTCCATCACATTATCTTTCGCCATCGCATAGAGCTGTTTGTAATTGCTGTTGTTGCGCTCTTGTGCCGACATTTGCGCATGGACCACTCGATGGCAATCCGCCAACAAGTTAAATACCTCTCGATAGTTGCGAATTCGAATGCGGTTATTGGCCAGTAGCTTGATGATCGCCAAGCTCACTTTATAGGAGTTCGGCATCAGGGCTTTGAGCGTCGCGTATTGCTCTAAGTATTTCTCGCCCTCTTTTTCGTCGCGTTCGTTCCATTGCGCCATAATGCTTTTCACTCGCTGAATTTGGCGCTGCTTATCTTTGAAGCGGCTTTCAAAATTTTTCCACATGACGTGCTGGCTCTTCTTAATATGGGCAATTTGCTCGTCTCGAATCGCCATTTTGGCCTGCTGCAAGAGCACGGGAATGTCGTTAAACAGCGACAGGTGCTCCAGTAGATAGAGCCAATGAAAATAATCATAGAAATGCAGTGGCTTATCAACGGTGAGCTCAGAGAGGAGCGACACGGCGCTGCGCATATCTTGCGACAACCAATGAATGTGCACATGCAGCAACGTCACTTGCACATCAAGATGACGACACTTTTCAAGCTCATCCAACTTACCATTGATGAGGTAACGCTGAGCTTCAAATACTGCGGGCTTATCCTCATCAACGGCTCGATAGAGAAAACTACGGACCGTGTTGAGCGTGATGTATTCACTTTGCCGATAGGTATTTTCGTTCTTTTCGCTGTAGCGCTTAATGTAATAAAACGCGTCGTCATAATGAGCAATCGCTAGCGATAGATTGGAGAGAATCAACTCGCGTTCTGTCCCTGCCTCAAGCAGGTTGGTGGCCAATTTTAAATGCCCTATCGCCCCCTCTATATTGTCGTTTCGCACACACACCGCCGCCATCCCATCATGGTAGTAGGGATTATTGTCTTGATTCGACAAGGTGCTGAGTACATCCCTTGCCATATCAATCTCTTCTTGTTCAATCAGCACTTTGCTCAATGCGGTTTTCACGCTGTCGCAATCATATTCATCGAGCAGCGCGCGATACTGCTGGGCCGCATCCTCATATTGACCCAACTGGGCATAGCATTGGGCTTTCAGATGGCCCAGATGACGCCCATACTGCGGGTGAAACGGGTGCAGCTCATCACATACCTCTAGCGCGTGTTGGTATTGCTTGTCATAAATAGCGGCATAGACACTCGCCAGTGCCTTTTTCCGCTTGAGACCGCTGTAAAGACGCGCAGAGAGAAAGGGCTTATTGAAGGGCTTAAGCCAATAATCATCCGGGTTACAGTCAATGATGGTACGCACGATTTGCGGTTGGTTTTCACCGGTTAAAAAGGCGAAAAAGAGATCGCTTTTGAGCAGTTGTAAGTGATGCAACTCTTCGAGCAGTTGGTAGCCGTTGATCTGGCTATTAAAGTTCACATCACAAATCACGATGTCGAACGCAATCTGCTTGCAGTGATTGATCACCTCATTTGGCCGATAGGCACAAACAACGTTACTGCTATCAAAACCAATCTCTCTTAGGATCAACAAGATAGAGCTGCACACTAAACGCGAGTCATCCGCGACCAATACTTTAAGCTGGCTGACATTGATCCCATTCATGGCCCTGCCTCCTCCGATGTCGGCATCGATTGCCAGTTCACGACATGCTCAATGCTTTGGCTTAGGTTTCGTGAAAATTGAATAAGCGACGGCTCACCCTGCACCGATAGAGAACTGGCTTGCAATAAGTGATGTGCCTCAGTCGCCAATAAGTGGTGACCCACCATCGCCGCGCCGCCCTTGATCTTATGCAGCAGAGCGCGAGCGGTCGCTTCATCCGCCCGTTCAAGCGCCTGGGTTAAACCGGTGGCGTCTTCTTGCATCACATCGATATAGCACTGCGCCATCATCGGCCTTGTGCTTGGCTCAAAGGCATCTAGCCACGCCGTGTGATCGTTAGGCTGGATTTGCTGCATCACCTCTTACTTACCCCCGCTTGCCTTTGTCTTGATAGAGATTTTCATCCGCCATGATCAGCGCATGGTCTAGCTCATCATCTGGCCGTTTAAACGCCACACCCACGCTCACGGTCACCGCGATGTTCATCGGTCTTAACAGCTGAGCCGATACCTGCTGTTGCAACTTCTCTTTGAGCTCCAACACACGAGGCGGAGTACAGCCCGGCAAAATGGCGAGAAACTCATCACCGCCCGAGCGAACAAGATAGTCGGAGTCGCGGAAAACACGCTTCATCGCGTTGGCAATGTGTTTAATCGCTTCATCACCGGTATGGTGCCCATATTCGTCATTGATGGTTTTGAGTTTGTTACCATCCACGGCCAAGATAGCCAGAGTTTCACTGTGCGTTTTTTCTATGAACTTGCGAGTATTGAACACCTTGCGGTTATACAGCCCTGTCATCTCATCACGGTGTGACTCTTCGTACACTTTGGCGATATTGGCTTTCGCCTCACGCAGTTTGGCGTAGTGATTCACGCTAAGTAGCGAGACACACCAAAGCAAGAAAAAGGCGGGTAACGTATCAAGCAACAACTTGCTGACCGGATAATTGAAACTGAGCACCGATTTGTTATCAATCACATAGTGCGAGCGAAAGCCCAGCTCTGCCAACGGGTAGTCCGGGTAACTGATTTGCACATAATTAAGCTCGCCCACATTGCCTGAGCTGTACGTCGCTTCTTCACCAAATTTTGAACCAAATGCGTACATATCTACGCTCACATCGCCAATCACTTCACCACGATGCCACACGGGGCTCGACAGTGTTATTGTCGGTTCGCCTGAGATCATATCCTGGTAGATTTTTGATACTACTAAGCGATCTGAAAGCGCCTCTGCGGTGGAAAATCGAGAACAAGTTCGAAAACGTTCGCAGCGCTGATCGTGGATGGCGCGTGTACCCAAGTCAATTTGCCCCATATCGCTGAAAAAGATGAACTTTCCCTGCCCTTGAAACGATTGGTAGTAGGTCGCAGAGCGATCATCGAGTAAAAACGCATTCATATTGCCAAAGGCATAAATCAGTGAGGACAACACCACTTTTTCATCGCGATTCAACTGGTGTGACTCTCCGGTCAGTGGGTAAACGTAGGTCTTAATGCCATATTGGCCGATATTGTTGTACGTCTCCTCCAACACCGCCTCATCAATATGAAAAACCGTATTCACAAACAAAGAGGTGTAAATCAGGCGCTGCTTTTGAGTATCGATGCTTTCCGTCAGCAGCTTGAAGTCGTTTTTTTTCGTGCTGACTTGCACATAGGAGTAGGCAAAAAACAGCAAGACATAGGTGATAAACGCCAACGCGCAAGACTTCGTCAGCACGCTGACACGACTCACTTTTTTGCTAATCATAATGCCGCGACCTTGTTGAGCTCCATTAAGTTGCCCACACCATATTTGTCTAAAAGACGCTTCTTATAGGTGCTCACGGTTTTGTCGCTGATGGACAAAATATGCGCGATCTCCTTGTTGGTTTTTCCGCGCAGTAAATGGTTCATCACGACGGCTTCACGATTAGAGAGCTCCACTTTCTCGCGCTCAGGGCTCGGAGTTGATTTGAACTTGAAGAAGGTATAGCCGTTGAAGATCCCTTCTACTGCATCACGCAAGATCTCTTGCTGCTCCGACTTACACACATAACCGTCAGCGCCTGCTTTAAACGCCAATTCGCTAAACAGCGCGCTCTCTTCCGCCGAATAGAACAAGACCTTACCGCGATAGCCATGAGACTTAATGCGGCGGTAGAAATCGTATCCATCGACATCGGTGAGATTGATGTCCAAGATAAGCAAGTCCACCGCCCCTGACTTAATGGTATTGAGCGCACTCTTGGCGTTGTTGGCCACAGAGACACTGTCAATAAAGGGTAAGGTTGAGATGGTGGCGCGAATCGCCACTCCCACCAGCGGATGGTCATCAAACACTAAACAGCGACATTTACTCATAATAAGCTCTCTACTAAATTAGGTTGGCAAAGCGGCAGCTCTGCCAAAGGAACAGGTTTACTGACCAGGTAGCCTTGGCAGGTATGCACACTCAACCCGCGCAATACATCCCACGATTGCTTCGTCTCCACACCTTCTGCCACAACATGAATGTTGAAAGATTGCGCAAGTTGGCTGATAAACGTCACGATGCGCTGCTTTTTGGTGTCGTTCTCAAGACCAAGCACAAAGGTGCGGTCTATCTTGATTTCGTTAAATGGGAAGGCATACAAGTTCTCCAACGAGGAGTAGCCTGTACCAAAATCATCAATCGCGACATTGATGTGATTGACGCGCAGCTTGGCTAAGTTTTTGTATAGCGCACGATTTTTCTGGTACGAGTACTCTTCGGTGATTTCTATCGTCAGACGCTGCGGATCAACTCGGTGCTGACGACACAGCGTCAGCACATGATCGGCAAAATTGGGGTTCTCCAGATTCGCTTGATCGGCGTTCACGGAGACTTTGGCGGGCAGCAAACCCTGCTGCATATCCATGAGCGCGTTGAGCAATACGGTATCAAACAGCTCGTTCGACAACTGGCATCGCTCTACCATAGGAAGAAAGGTATCGGGGAAGAGCGTGCCATGCTCTGGGTGTTGCCATCTCGCCAGCGCTTCAACGCCCACTACCTCACCAGTATTGAAATCCACTTGAGGCTGATAAAAATTGCAAATGTCCCCCGCAGCCAACGCGAGCAAAAACTCCGCATCCGTTAGCGTTAGCGCGCGTCGAACGGATGTGCGCTGGGCCGGTTTGATGTAGGAAAATAGAGCGCTTAATTCAGCCTCAACAAAAGGCTTACTGATCTGGGCAATAAGGTCAAAACTGTAACCTTGGCACATGGCTTTCACGGTAGAGAGCACAGGTTGATCTAGCCCACTGAGAATGGCGACATGTCCAGAAAAACCGACCTCATTGAGCGCTTCAAGCATGTCGATACCATCTCGACCGGGCATGCTCAAATCACACAAGATCAACTGGTAATCCCGTTCACTCACTGACGCCATCGCCGCATCTACCGAGGTAAAACTGTGAATATCACTCACCCCGAGTTGGCGTAGCGCTCTGTCCAGCATTTTTAGCTGTAAGGGGTGGTCGTCTAATAACATCACTGTGTGTGTCATGATTGGGTTCTCCAGCGGTCTACCGCGGCTACCTCTTGCGTCAGACTATCAATCAATGACGCGACTCCCTGAGAGAATGAGTGAGCAGAAGAGTGCTCTATGTGTTGACACTGAGTCATCAGTGACGTGAGCCCAACGGCTGCCAAGCCGCCTTTAATGCTGTGTATCGCCTTGCGAAGCACATCGATATCATCGCTGTCTCGCAGCACCTTTAAATCTTGATTCATCGACTGCACAAACAGCGCCGCAAATTCGGCTTGTTCGCTCTCGCTTAACTGAGCAAGCCAAGCAGGCATGGCGCGGGTTTCGTTCACCTCTGCGGGCAGATACAAGTCAAGCAGAGCGCGTAATTGCGCCATTGAATAAGGCTTGCAAAGGACATGGTCCAAGCCGCTTTGGCTGGCAAGCTCCGTCGCCACTCGCGAATCTTCTGCGGTGAGGCCAATCACGGGTAACGCACTCAGTGTCGAGTCTTGACGAATGTGACGCGTCAAGGCAAAACCGTCCATGATGGGCATATGAAAGTCAGTCAGCAGCACATCGATATCCTGGTGCTGAGCAAGATAAGCCAACGCTTGTTCGCCGTTATCGACTATCTTGGCGTCAACGCCCAACTCAGCCAGTTGCATCGCGATGATGTTTTGATTGATGAGGTTATCTTCCGCCACCAAAACACGCCCGCTCAGCGCGGGACTTGCAGGCGCATCCTTAGCTGCTGACGTGGAGGTCGATGTCTGACGCGTGCGCTCCGTCAAGGCTTTAAGCACCAGATGAGGGTAGCGATAGTGCAGACTCGGCATCTCATGTACGTCGTCACTCAAACCTCGAATCTGAAGATTATGGTTTTCAAGCATCATCACATCCGCGTGACTCTCACAGGCTTTCAGCCCCCAGGCGCGAAACCACTGTGTCATTTCTACAGGTAAACCTGATTCGTTGTAGCTCACATCGCTCAATATCGGATCTAAGCGAGCACTGGGTTTGAGTGGCAGCTGTAAGCGAAACACACTGCCAACATTGACGATGCTTTCAACATTGAGTGACCCGCCCATGCAGGCCACCAGCTTGTCGACAATGCTCAACCCTAAACCGGTGCCGCCAAATTGGCGCGTCACGCCATCGTCAGCTTGGGTAAACGGCTGAAAAATCTTTTCTATTTGGGCGCGCGTCATTCCGATGCCACTGTCCGAGATCGTCACGTTGAGTGCCCGCTCAGTCGCGGATGCATCAATTTTAATGAAGCCCGTCTGAGTGAACTTAATCGCGTTAGACATCAAGTTGTTGATGATTTGCACCACTCGCACATCATCAATCACGCCATAACGCTGGGCAAAGGGTAAAAACGCCACGCGACACTCCAGTCCTTTGCTCTGCGCTGCACTTTCAAAGGAACGAACCGTCTCCCCCACCACCTGAAGCAGATCGGTCTCAACCGGATTCACACGCAACTGATTGGCGTGCAATTTGGAAAAATCGAGCACTTCATCCACCAACTGATTGAGGTGACGGGTCGATTGTTTGGCTTGTTCCACCAGTTCAGACACGTCAGCATGCAACGGCTTGGTTTGCATCAGCTCCAATAGCCCTTGCGCCGCCGCTATGGGAGTGCGCAGCTCATGGCTCATGGTTGCCAAAAAGCGCTCACGAGAGACGACCGCTTCCTGCGCATGTTGCTTCGCTTTGAGAAGCTCGGCTTCTTTCGCTTTGTGCTCGGTGATGTCGTTGAGCACCGTCAACACAAAGCGATTGTTTGAGCTCGGAGACGTGATCATTTTACGTTGGCGGAAAATGTGCGCCACCGACAGACGGCAATCTTGAGTTTGGTGATAATCTGCGATCAGTTCACCCGCCAATACCCGCTCCACTTCTTGCGCATTATCGACCAAAGGCGACTGCGCGCTACGACTGGCCACGGTGCACCCGTTGCAATCGCCACGTTGAACGTGCTCGCAGTTACTCAGCACCATCTGGTTGCGGCTGTCATGAATAAATACCCAACTGTCGAGCTCTGAAATAATGGTCTTCAACCACTCTTTTTCGTTCTCTTCTTGATTTGCACTTGCCTCAGCCAAGCCCACTTTGAGCCTGAGGTTAGAGATAATAAAGTAGGTCAGTAGCGCCGCCAGCAACACCAATGTCAGCACAGCGCCAGCGACCTGCACTACTTGCTTATCGTCATAGCCGTAGATGAAGTTGATTTGCCGATAGCCTCGCATCAGCTTCGCCATCTCGTTAACGTCAATGGTGCTAAATACACTGTCGAGCAATCGCTTCAACTGCGGGGAGTTTTTCACCGCAAACGCGAGGTGTACTTTCAGAGGCTCACGTTCATTGATTTCGAGCCCGCCGACATCGCTTCGTACCACCAAACCGTGCGCGATATCTTTAGGGATATAGGCAAAATCAATTGCTTGAGATTTCAAGTCTGCAATCAGCGTTTTCAGGGTGTCGTATTGTTTGATCTGGCGATCACGCCACCCTGTAAGATGAACAAATCCTTGGTGCTCACTGCTGGTCAAAACGCCGACAATGTCATGCCCCTGATGTTGAGGTACGTCACCCTCACGGGTCACGGCAACATAGTTGAGAGACAAAAAGGGCTCAGTCAATTGCCACTTCGCCATCGGCTTTTCATCGGTATACGCCACGGGAACCAAATCGGCGTTATAGCCTGACAAGCTCCCTTCATCGAGATGATCAGGCTCTACATGGGTAAAATCGAGTCCGGTACGCGAGCGAAGCAGTTGGAAGAAATCATGCAAAAAGCCATCAAGCTTGCCGTCTTCACCACGAAACAGAAACGGATAGGCGGTGGTCGCTGCGCTATAAGTGATCGGCTGTTCGGCGCTATGGGTACGCTGAAAATCGTGCAGTTTGAGTTCAACCGAGTGATAAGGGTTGTCGGAGACAATCGAGCGAACATTATCCCCCTGCTCTTCTAAATTCAGCACCTGATTGACGCGATCGACAAGGCTTTGATATTTGGCGGTGGTGATCAAGCGCACTTTCTCGCTCTTGACCCACTCTGGCGTCGCCAATGTACCTTTGACGATGTCATGGCCATCAAGAAAAGTGTTTAAGACCACGAAACTGGAGATAAGCGCATCACTCAATCCCAACTCCATCGCTTGCTTGGCATCATCAAGATCGCGGGCGTAGTGAATGTTATCAATGCCCGCCGATTTGAGCTGTTCGCAATGAGAAGTACCGCGAATGCATGACCAAGCAAGAGATTCAGGCGCATGTTTGGCGAGATGACGATCGGCGTACCACACCGCCACACTGCTAGTGAAAAAAGGTTTAGAGAAGATAAATCGCTTGGCTCGCTCCTCGGTGTGGCTAAAGCCCACCGCCCCGACCACTTCATCACGCTCAATCGCATCCAGCAGTGCAGACACCGTCGGGTAGCCTTTCAGTTCTACCTTCAACTTCAGCGCGTTGGCGATGTTGACCAGATAGTCTTGATTGATGGCGTCAAATGCATTGATGCCATCGCGTTGGGTACCCATCGCTCCCTCTTTTGACACGATACCAAACACCAACGTCGCCCTTTGTGGCTCGCTGGTCGGCGCTACTGGCGCAGTTTTGGTCGCATTCACCTCACCTGTACCTAAACCAAGCAGGCAAAGCGCACACAGCGCCATCACGCGAAAGCGCGGCATGTGAAATCGTGTTTGAAAACGTGGCATCATAAGTCTTTCCTACTCTACTGATCGGCAAGACTATGGATATAGGAAGCAAAGTCAAACGAGCAAGTTCAACGCGGGTTTCATAACTAATTGTTAAATATAAATAATTTTAAATTTTGTAGGAAGAGTATGACACGAGTTCGGGAGATACCAGACAAATCGACTCTGTCAGAAAAGAAGAAAATTGACGCTCTCTAGGATCAGTAATGACAGAAAAGCCGAAGTGACCCGACATACGGTTCACTTCGGCTTTCGTTGAGGGCAGCACGCTTATTCAACTTGCCCAAAAGAGCGTAACCAGCCTAACAGCTGAGCTCTTATAACTCAGTCATAAAAGTGCCGGTTGGGCTAATCGGCAGGTATTTTTCATAAAACGCCTGGTATTGACCAGCAGGGTCTAAATCACTAAACAGGGATGGGTAGAGAATTTTCGCGTAAAACTGGATCATCGCGCCATCAAGAATCGTACGACATGCACCGTGATACGCCGCAAACATACGCTGGTTTTGCACCGCAGATAGGGTTGACCAACCGACACGCTGCTGAAATCCGACTAAACGCTGCTTCGCTAGCGCTTCATCCACACCTTGCCCCATGACCATAGAGTCATCGGCGCTGCCTGATTCATAGCCTGTCATCACAATCACTTCTGGATTCGCAGCGAGGATTTGCTCTGGGTTGAGTTTGCCCCACCACTCGACGTATGGAGCGGAGATATTGTCACCGCCCGCCATGGTCGCAATCGCACCCCACATGTTTTTGCCAAAGGTGTAGCCAGTTTCGCTTACGCCCGCCGCACCATATTCGGTGTAGACACGCGGCTTAGGCAGGTTGGCTTTCGCGAGACGCTCGCTGATCATCTCTACGTTTTTCTGGTACTCATCAGCAATGGTTTGTGCGCGCGCTTGCTGACCAGTGATGACCCCAATCAGCTTAGTGCTTTGCACATGGCGCTCCACCGTTTGGGCGTTGTAATCCACAACGACCACTGCGATCCCGGCACTTTGCATACGCTCAACATCCGATTCAAGTGCCTTAAATTGCCAATCCGCCAGTAGCACGACGTCGGGATTCAAGCCGATCACTTTTTCTACCGAGAAGGTGTTGGTGTCTACACGTCCGATTTCGGGGATCTCATCAAGAGAGGGGCGGTGCTTGACATACTTCGCCCAGCTCGCCGAACGTGCTTGCCAAATGTATTTAGACATGCCAACCACATGGTCATACGCCGCTTCCGTGCCTATTGCCATATAATCTTCAGGGTAAAATCCTACGACGGCTCGTTGCGCCGGTGCATCAAAGGTCACCTCACGTCCTAGAACGTCAGTTACTGTGGTGGTTTGGGCAAAAGTGAAACCGCTAAAACAGAGTGCGGCAAACATCATTAACTGTTTAATCATTGGGTCAATTCCTTGTTGTTTTGCGACATATTAATCCCTTTATTAATGATAATGCAACTAACTATCATTAATGGTAATATCACCACCTTTATTTATGCGAATACGCCCTTTTGTACAGGTAAGATGACGTGGAATCTGTCGCCTTAGAACAGTTAATCAAGCAGCAGCGCCGCAACGAGAAGCAACGCGTAGGCGTCATTGTCGCCTTTGCTTGTCTGATTGTGATGACGTTTGTTTTTGACATCATGACCGGGCCTTCGATGCTCAATGCATCCAAAGTCCTCTACTCATTATTGGAATGGATTGGCTTGCCGTATCAAGTCGATGCATCCACGCAAATCATTGTCACCAACCTGCGCTTGCCCATCGCTTTGATGGCGATCGTCGTTGGCGGCGCACTTGGCGTTGGTGGTGCAGAAATGCAGACGCTCCTGAACAACACCATGGCAAGCCCCTACACCTTAGGTATGGCGGCAGCCGCAGGCTTTGGCGCGGCCATCACTCTGTACATGGGATCTTGGGGGATCAGCAGCAACTATGCGGTGCCACTTGGCGCGTTTTTGTGTTGTATGTTGTCGGCGTGCTTTTTGTTCTCTCTCGCGTCGGTGCGTCATATTAGCTCTGGCCAGCTGATTCTTGCCGGCATTGCGCTGCTGTTTTTGTTTCAATCGCTGCTCTCGTTGGTGCAGTTTGTCTCCTCCCCTGAACTCAGTCAGCAAATTCTATTTTGGCTCTTTGGTAGCCTATCAAAAGCAACGTGGAATAACCTAGCCATTACCGCGGCGGTGGTCTTATTGGGTGGCGTGTTGCTGATGAAAGATGCCTGGCAACTCACCGCGCTGCGCCTTGGTGAAGAGCGGGCAAAAAGCGTTGGCGTTAACATCAAACGGCTGCGATTAAAAACTCTGTTTATCGTCGCGGTGATCACCGCAACCGTGACCAGTTTTGTTGGGATCATCGGCTTTGTCGGCATTGTCGCCCCCAATATGGCGAAATCCATGGTGGGTGAAGATCAGCGATTCTTCTTGCCGATGTCGTTTTTAGTTGGGGCATTTTTGCTCTCAGGCGCCTCTGTGCTGTCTAAAATCATCGTGCCAGGCGCGCTATTTCCCATTGGCATAGTCACCGCCATTATTGGCGTGCCTTTCTTCTTCTGGCTTATCTTGGCGAAGCGAGGTTAATGGTGCTGGTTGCGGATCATATTCACATTCATATCGATAATCTCACGCTGGCAGATAACATCAGCTTTGAACTCAATCCCGGTCAAGTCACTGCGGTACTGGGTCCCAACGGCGCCGGAAAGAGCACACTCTTGAAAGCGCTGTTTGGCGATATTGACCTCTCTCAAGGTGCCATTCGTCATCAAGAGACCACGCTCAACCCGAAAGCCCTCGCTCGCTGGCGCGCTCGCTTTGGCTACATGCCGCAAGACATTCACCTTGAAGTGAGTTTGAGTGTGATAGAAGTGGTACTGATGGGCAGGCTCGATAGTTTGAGCTTGCGCATTGATGATGATTTACTCAAGCAAGGGCTGCACATTCTCAACAGTATTGGCATGGCCCATTTGGCGAATCGTAACGTTAGCTCACTCAGTGGCGGTCAACGGCAGATGATTTTGTTTGCCCAAGCCATTATGCGCAACCCGCAGATCATGTTACTTGATGAGCCCGTTAGCGCATTGGATCTTCACCACCAGCATGTCTTGCTTGATCACTTAGTGAAACAGACACGCGAGCAGCAGTTTGTCAGCATTATGGTGCTGCACGATCTTAATTTGGCGGCGCAATACGCCGACCATCTTCTGGTCATCAAACAGGGGCAATTGGTCGCCAGCGGCGCGCCCAATGCCATTTTGACCACAGAGCTGGTGAAGTCCATCTACAATGTGGATGCCACGGTTCATCATGATAACGATGGCGTACCCTTCGTACGTACTCTAAAAGCCAGTTAACGCACGCTCACCGCTCAAAAAAAAGCCCCAGCATTAAGCTGGGGCCATTTCGACTAAACAATAAATTTGTTGAGTGCTGATGATTGCTCTTCGACAAGGCGCGTCTGTTGCTCGACTAAGTTAGACGTTTCCAACGTACGTTCTGCTACTTGGCTCGACAGATCTTTGATGTTCACCGTGTTGCCGTTGATCTCTTCAGCCACCAAGCTTTGCTCTTCCGCCGCGGAGGCAATTTGGATATTCATTTCGGTGATTTGCGACACCGCATCTTTAATGCGATGCAGTGACTCATTGGCACTGTGCGCGTGCTCTACCGTCTCCATCGCCAGATCGTAGCTCTGAGTCATCGCCGAAGCCGTCGTGTTCGCGCCCGCTTGTAAGCGTTCAACCATAGCGCGAATTTCGGTGGTCGATTCCGTTGTGCGCTGCGCTAAGGTGCGAACCTCATCCGCCACTACCGCAAAACCGCGTCCTGAATCGCCCGCACGCGCCGCTTCAATCGCCGCGTTCAATGCAAGCAGGTTGGTTTGATCAGCAATGCCATTAATCACGCTGACGATAGATTCAATGCTGTCAGTTGAGGCTTCCAGTTCACGGACACTTTTCGACGCGCGCTCCATCTGCTGAGCCAATGTTTGGATAGAATCAGACGTCAGCGAGACAATGCTGGTGCCCTCTTCTGCAGCGTGATCCGCCGATTGCGCAGCGTGCGCGGCGCTCTGTGCGTTCTCTGCCACCAACGCACAGGTCGTCGACATCTCATTCATCGCAGTCGCCAACTGCTCCACTTCTTGTACTTGAGTGTCCAGCAGCATTCGTGAATCGTTCGCCGCGATATTGGTCGACTCCGCCACATGAGTGACATCGTGCGCTGTGCGTTGGCTGTCTTTAATCAGCGCTTGAATCGTCGCAACAAAGTTGTTGAAGCTTTTCGCTAGCTGGCTAAATTCTTCATCGGTATTGGTATCAAGACGCTTGGTCAAGTCACCATCGCCACTTGCAACGTTGTCCATTGCAGCGCTCAGTTGACGCAGTGGGCGGGTTAGCCAAGCGATGATCGCCAAGAAAACCGCTAAACTGAGGAACATCAAGAGAGTGGCAATGATCATCGAGCTTGTTCTCATGTTCTGCAAAGGAAGATGTGTCTGCTCAAAATCGACGAGGATGCCGACAAACCAGCGTGTATCAGGCACTGGCTGGTAGGTGACATAGTAATCTCGCCCATTAACAGGCAAGATCTTAACATCATTGCTAATCGCACCATTTGCAATGAAACGGGTCAGAGGCTGACCATTAAATTGCGCGTTTGGGTGACCAATGATGGTGCCATTTTCATGAACAATGAATAGCGTGCTGTGTGGCACGTCAGCCTCATTGACAGTGGCTGACAACACAGAAAGGTCAACATCAAAAAAGCTCACTGCCTCAAGCTGACCACTCTGGTAAATCGGTTGTGACACAGAGATCAATACCGCGCCTGTGCCTTCATCTACATACGGCTCTGTCACCACTCGTTGACCCACGCGCTTTGCGTCCACATACCAAGGGCGGGTGCGAGAATCCCAGTCACTCGGTGGCGTCCAACTGGCATCATTGTGCACAATTCGGCCATCGTCTTCATAACCCACTCCAGCGGTAACAAAGACATTCTTCAGTGCTAATTGATTAAAAATAGTATGAACACTCTCTTGAGGTGCGTTCGCCGTCAACTCCGATAGGTAATCAGCAAAGTCATATTTGGCTTTCATGGTCTCCGACAAATTATCGGCTACCTGTTTCATCGAGAGGTCAATCATTGTTGAGATAGAACTCTCCACTTCTTTACTCAATGCACGGTAGTTAAGGGTCGATAATAGACTCAACGACACTAAACATATCGCTGATCCTGCTACGATCAATTTGGTACGAAATTTCATAATTCCTCAGAGACAAATAAGCATGCCCGTGCGAGTGTAGCGAAGTGCATATTTTATGAGGAATATCGGTTATTCCTCATACAGTAACGAGCTACACATTGGCTCCGTACCAATACCAAACAGCAAAAAGCCCACCGAAGTGGGCTTTTGGAGTTAGGCTTTAAGTATTGTGTTACCAAAGCGTCTATCTTTATCATTTATCACACAATCGGTCTTTGTCCGCGGTCCATCAGCTTCATGAGCACGTTATCGGCGGCTTCTCCGGCAATGCCGGCCAGCTTGGATGACAGCTTTTTCTTTTGTGTGTAATGGATCGCCAAAACGGTTTTTTCCTTGCAGGCGGTGGCGATAAGGTCATCAGAAGTGTTGATTTCATCCACTAAGCCCAGTTTGTGCGCTTGTGTGCCGAACCAGTGTTCACCGGTGGCGACTTTCTCCAACGCTAACTCTGGGCGATGTTCACGGATAAAATCTTTAAAGAGATCGTGCGTCTCTTCGAGCTCTTGTTTGAATTTTTCACGCGCTTTGTCGGTGTTTTCGCCAAACATAGTGAGCGTGCGTTTGTACTCACCGGCAGTCAGCTGCTCATAGTCGATGTCGTGCTTTTTCAGCAGCTTATTGAAATTTGGCAACTGGGCAATCACGCCAATAGAGCCGACAATCGCAAACGGTGCCGAGACAATTTTGTCCGCAATGCACGCCATCATATAACCGCCGCTGGCCGCTACTTTATCGACCGCGATGGTCAGTGGAATGCCCGCGTGCTTGATGCGATCCAATTGCGAAGAGGCCAAGCCATATCCGTGCACCATGCCACCACCCGATTCAAGACGCAGCAGAACTTCGTCTCCCTCACGGGCCACGGCAAGAATGGCGGTCACCTCTTCACGTAGCGAAGCCACCTCTTTCGCATCAATGCTGCCCTTAAAATCCAACACAAAAAGGTGCGGCTCGCGCTGGCTGTCTAACTCACCCGCTTTACTTGCCTGTTTAATGGCTTTCTCGCGCGCTTTGGTCTCTTCTTTCTGGCTCTTCTTCTCCACCTTGTCGCGCGCTTTCAAAAACGCATCATCATGCAGATGATGTTCGAGGGTATCGACGGTGTGTTTATGCCGTTCACTGAGGTTGGTCACCTCCAGTTCACCTTTGGCACTTCCACTCTTGCCACCCGCGGCTTTGGCTATCACTAAAATCGCAATAATCGCGACCACAACAGTCACAATCTTGGCTAAAAACAGCCCGTACTCCAACAAAAATTCCAATGTGAATATCCTCTCCTAGGCGAATTGGTGTATTGTAACCACCTTGTCACGAAGACTTAAAGCAGAAGATTACAATAAGGATGCACATCGTGGATTATGCTGTCTCTTCAGATGCCCTGAAAGGTAAGGTTATTCTGGTTACTGGCGCGGGAGCCGGTATTGGTAAACAAGCGGCGCTCTCTTATGCAGAGCATGGCGCAACGGTGATTCTCCTTGGCCGCACCGTCAAAAAACTCGAAGCCACCTACGACGAAATCGAAGCCGCCGGCTACCCTCAGCCAGCGATTATTCCCCTAGATATGAAAGGCGCCAGCAAGCAAAACTATCTGGATATGGCCGATACGATTGAGAGCCAATTTGGACGTCTTGATGGTGTGCTGCACAACGCCAGTTTGCTTGGCGTGATCAGTCCGTTTGATCAAATCGGTGAGGACACCTATGACGACGTGATGCAAGTCAACGTCAAAGCGCCCTTTTTGATGACGCAGGCCCTACTGCCTTTGCTGCGTAAATCCGACGATGCGCGCATTGTCTTTACCTCATCCACCGTGGGTCACAGTGGCCGCGCGTTCTGGGGCACGTATGCGATGTCCAAATTTGCAACCGAAGGCATGATGCAAGTGTTGGCGGATGAGCTCAGTGACTCGACTATTCGTGTTAATGCCATCAACCCAGGCGCGACCCGCACAGGCATGCGCGCAAAAGCCTACCCAGCGGAAGATGCCGATTTACTCAAAACACCGCTCGATCTGATGCCCCTGTATCTCTACTTGATGGCACCAGAAGGTCGCGCCGTCAACGGTCAGTGTATTGACGCTCAACCGAAAAAATAATCACCAATAAACGCCGACTTCTCAACGCCTTGCACTCTGTGTGAGGCGTTTTTTTATTCACTCACACCACAAGGATCTTGTCGATCGTTGATAAACAATTATACTGTATATGTATACAGGTAAATGATTATGTATGAACTGATCGAACATCTTAAGCAAAAACAATGGCTTTGGCAGGGTAATCAAACCTTAGCAGAACAAGACCACTACACCACTGGCTATGATCTGCTTGATCAAAAGCTCAGCGGCGGCTTCCCGAAGCAAGGTGTGGTGGAACTGAGCTCGCCCACTGCGATTGGTGAGCTGCGCCTGTTGCTTCCCCATCTAAGAAACACCACTCAAGAGCGGTTGTCGGTCTTTATTCAGCCGCCGGGGTATCTGTGCGCCGAGCAGCTCATCCGCGAAGGGTTCGATATGAATAAGATTTTGCTCCTCTACCCACGCGAGCACAAAGAGGCGCTGTGGGCCGCCGAGCAATGTTTAAAAAGCGGCGCTTGCAGCAATGTGCTGTTATGGTCGAGCGAGTTAGAAGTGCACCAAGCTCGGCGTTTGCAAGTCGCCAGTGAACGCGGTGATAGTTTGTCTTTTTTGTTCAAATCCGAGCAGCACAGCCAGGCATCACTGCCGGTGAGCTTAAGCCTTGCCCTGCGCCCGCACCCTTTGGGCTTAGAGGTCACCATCACCAAACGCCGCGGCGGATGGCCACACGCCAGTTTTGTGCTGGATATGAGCCGCACTTGGCCAGCACTGACGCAGGCTCGCTCACCATCAAGCGCTGACGTTCTCCCCTTTCCACTGAGGCAGCAAGGCTAACGATGACGCTCTGGTTGTATCTCCATTTTCCATCCTTGCAACTGGACGCGCTGTTTCACACGCCGCAAGGTGAGCCGCTGGTGATTGTCGATCCCCAGCGCTTTCGGGTTGTGCAGTTAAATGCAGCGGCTCATGCTCAAGGGATCCAACCCGGCATGGGGCTGGGCAGCGCCAGTGCGCTTTGCCCGACTCTGCAAGTGCACCCTTATGACGCCGATGTCGAGCATAAGCTGTTACTGGAACTGGCGCAGTGGCTCTATTTCGTCACCTCTGACATTGCGCTCTATCCCCCCAATGGCTTGCTACTTAAAGTTACCGATATGCTGACCTTATACGAGGGGTTGGATAAGTATTGGCAGCAGCTCAGTCAGCACCTCACGCGCTGGTCGCTGGATAGCAAAGAGACAGAAGAGAGCGATAGCAACGCGCCGATGCGCCTTCACTATCATTATGCCACTGGGTTTTCTCCGCTGTGCGCCATGCTATTGGCCAAATCGGGTACAGCCATGATTGAAGAGCGTCAAGAGAAACTCCATCAAGCTCTTTTACCGTTTGCTCTGCACGCGACCGAACTCGCCCCCTCGCAAGTGGATAAACTCGCGCGCGTCGGGATAACCACACTCGAACAGTTGCTGGCGTTGCCAATGCAGGATATTGCCCGCCGCTTTGATATTGATTTGGTCAACTATGTTGGCCGCTTGATGGGCCAATTTAAGCATCCGGTGGATTTCTACCATCCGCCCGAGTCCTTCCAGCGTTATCTGGAGCTGCTGTTTGAGATTGAGACCATTGCGTGGCTCACTCGCCCTTTGCAGCGCCTGCTCAATCAACTGGAAAACTTCCTTATGCTGCGCAATCAAGTGGCCTACGAGCTCACACTCACGCTGCATCAACGGGAAGGACAAGAGGCGCAGATTCACTTTACCTCCGCTAGTGGTGATTATCTGGCCACGCGCTGGATGACGCTGTGCCAGCTGACGTTGGAGTCGATGAAACTCGACGCGCCAGTGCAAGGGCTGACGCTCAAATTAGTACGCGGCGGCGAATTAGAATCCACCAGCCCCAACCTGTTTGGCAAAAAGCAGGGCCAACAGAGCGAGTTGGAGCTCATCAGCCTACTGCAAGCCAAGTTGGGCACGCAGCAGGTACGTAAAATCGCGCTCACCGCCGACCCTAGACCGGAAAAATCACTGGCGCTGCGCGAGCCAGAGCGCCCCGTTCCGACCTCTCTGACTACGCCGAAGTTTCGCCCTTTGGTGTTACTCGACAACGCTCAGCCACTGGAAGAGAACGTCACCTTGATTCAAGGACCCGAACGCATTGCAACCGGATGGTGGGATGGTGGCAGCATCACTCGGGATTACTTCATCGCTCGCAGTGAGGTTGGGCGCTGGTTGTGGGTCTATCGCACCCCGCAGCGCCAGTGGTTTTTGCATGGCCTATTTTGTTAGCGCTGAATCCAAGAGAAAAGCATGTCGTACGCTGAGCTTTACTGCCAAACTAATTTCTCGTTTCTGACCGGCGCCTCTCACTCCGAGGAGCTGATCTTGCAGGCGGATTTTCTTCGCTATCACTCGCTGGCCATTACCGATGAGTGCTCCGTCGCGGGCGTGGTGCGCGCCTACAGTGCCGTTAAGCAGCACCAACTCGGGATTCATTTGATTGTCGGCAGCGTATTTTGGTTGAACCCTCATTGCCACGTAGTGTTGCTCTGTCCAAACCGTGAAGCGTACGCCGAGCTGTGCCGGATTATTACCAATGCGCGTCGGCGCTCAGAGAAAGGGCAATATCAACTATCAGAGTGGGATCTGATGTCTGTTCGCCACTGTTTTGTACTTTGGCTACCCACCCACCATAGCGAAGATAACCGCTGGGGACGCTGGCTCCATCAACACCATGCCGACCGCTTATGGATTGGTGTTCAGCGCCATCTTAAAGAGGACGATCACGCCTACTTAGCCCATTGTGAGCAGCTCGCCGAATCGCTTCATTTACCCATTACGGCGTGCGGCGGCGTATTGATGCACAGTGCAACACGCCTGCCTTTGCAACATGTCCTCACCGCGATTCGTCTTGGTCAAAGTGTTGAACAGGTCTCTGCGCATTTGCTCGCCAACACGGAGCGCAGCCTGCGCAGCCAAGATAAGCTCAACAAACTGTTTAAAGCCGAATGGCTAGCGGAGAGTGTTCGGATTGCTAAGCGCTGCCATTTCTGTCTCAGCGAGCTCAAATACGAATACCCAAGCGAGCTGATTCCTGACGGCCACACCCCGATGAGTTACCTAACCGCATTAGTAGAAAAAGGCAAAGTAGCACGCTTTCCAGACGGCGTTCCTCAGGAGATTGAACACACCATTCAAAAAGAGCTAGCACTGATTGAAGCGCTCGATTATCCGTTTTACTTTCTCACCATTCATGACATGGTGATGTTTGCCAAGCGCCAGAAAATCCTCTACCAAGGACGAGGTTCAGCGGCCAACTCCGTCGTCTGCTACTGCTTAGAAATCACCGCCGTTGACCCAAGACAAATCTCAGTGCTGTTTGAGCGTTTCATCAGTAAAGAGCGCGATGAGCCGCCCGATATTGATGTCGATTTTGAGCACGAGCGACGCGAAGAGGTCATTCAATACCTCTATCAAAAATACGGCCGTGAACGCGCCGCGCTCGCCGCAACGGTGATCTCCTATCGTTTTAAAAGTGCGGTGCGTGATGTCGGCAAAGCGCTTGGCATTGAAGAGAGCCAACTTGACCACTTCATTCACAACGTTAACCGCCGTGACCGCACCCAAGGTTGGCAGGCTCAGATCGTACAGTTAGGTCTACAACCGGGCTCACTCAAAGGCCGGCAGTTTATCGACTTGGTCAATGAGATCTTGGGCTTTCCGCGTCACTTATCACAGCATGTGGGCGGCTTTGTCATCTCCGCAGGTCCACTCTATGAACTGGTGCCGATCGAAAATGCCGCCATGGCCGATCGCACCGTGATCCAATGGGATAAAGATGACTTAGAAAGCCTCAAACTGCTCAAAGTCGATGTGCTGGCACTGGGCATGCTCAGCGCCATTCGCAAATGTTTTGCCTTGATTGAGCGCTGGCACGGACGCAACTTATCGATTGCCGACATTACCCGCCTTGGCGATGACCCCAAGGTCTATCGCATGATTCAAAAAGCCGACACCGTGGGCGTGTTTCAGATTGAATCACGCGCGCAGATGAGCATGCTACCGCGCCTCAAACCCGCCAACTACTATGATCTGGTGATACAGATTGCGATTGTGCGCCCAGGGCCAATTCAAGGGGATATGGTTCATCCCTTTCTCAAGCGCCGCGATGGCTTAGAGCCCGTCACCTACCCTTCAAAAGAGGTGGAAGAGGTGCTGTCACGCACTATGGGGGTGCCGATTTTCCAAGAGCAAGTGATCAAACTGGCGATGGTGGCCGCCGGCTTTAGTGGCGGGGAAGCCGATCAGTTGCGACGCGCAATGGCGGCATGGAAGAAAAATGGCGATTTGGTGAAGTTTCGCACCAAGCTGATTGAGGGCATGTTAGCGCGCGGCTATGAACAAGCGTTTGCCGAGCGATTATTTGACCAGATCTTAGGCTTTGGCGAATACGGTTTTCCTGAGAGCCACTCCGCCTCCTTTGCTGTGCTCGCTTACTGCTCGGCATGGCTAAAGTGCCATTACCCTTACGCGTTTTATACGGCGCTGCTCAATAGCTTGCCGATGGGCTTTTACAGCCCTTCTCAATTGATCCAAGATGCGCGTCGCCACCAACTGCGCGTATTACCTACCTGTATCAACCACTCTGAGTATGACCATCAGGTCGTACGCGATGAACACGGATTTGCCCTAAGGCTGGGCTTTCGTCTCATCAAAGGCTTTAGTCAAACCAGCGCTAAGCAGGTACTCAAAGCGCGCCATAACGGACCCTTTCACCACCCAAGCCAACTCAAACACATAGGCTTAAACCAGAAAGAGCTCGAAGCACTGGCCTCAGCCAACGCCATGCACACCATTGCCAACAACCGCTACCATACCCGCTGGGCGATGATGGATTCGCTCAATGACCTGCCACTGTTTCGCCACCTCAATGATGAGCAAGCCGCGCCGGTGCCCGCCCCAAGCGATGTGCAAACCTTACTTGAAGATTACGCCGCCACTGGGCTATCGCTGCACAGCCACCCGATCACACTGCTGGATAACGCTCAGCGATTAGGTCGCTTTACGCGGATGAATCAACTGGTGCAAAAGCCGCATCAGTCCTTAGTCACCGTAGTAGGTGTGGTCACGGGCAGGCAATCCCCGGGAACCGCCGCCGGGGTGACTTTTTTTACCCTGGAAGACGATACCGGCAATATCAATGTTGTGGTGTGGCAAGCGACCGCCAGAGCGCAAAAAAATGCTTACCTGACCGCCAAGATACTCAAAGTCAAAGGGATTTTAGAACGCGAAGGCGACGTCACACATGTCATCGCTGGGCGCTTAGAGGATATGACCGAGCAACTGGCAGACTTAAACAGCCGCTCGCGAGATTTTCATTAAATGGTGAGCACGTCAGATCAAACCAAAAGGTCACAACAAGTCAGACTTACTTGCTCAGTACATCGCGCAGACGATCTTGCGCCACTTCCACCAGCAAATCCGGTTGGAACTTGGAGATAAAACGATCGCAGCCCACTTTTTTCACCATGGCTTCATTAAAACTGCCACTGAGCGAGGTGTTCAAGGTCACGTAGAGATCTTTCATACGCGGATCGTTACGGATTTCATAGGTGAGTTTGTAGCCGTCCATTTCTGGCATTTCGGCATCGGTGATCATCAGCAACAAGTCCTCAACCACATTCTTGCCTTCATCCGCCCAAGACTTCAGCAATCTTAATGCTTCAAGACCATCGCGGCACTCAATGATATTAAGGCCCAGTTGCGACAAGGTTCCTCTCACCTGAGCGCGCGCCGTCGAGGAGTCATCAACAATCAAGACGTTGCGTCCGACCATTTGTGTCGACAACTCTTCATCCAGTACGCCTTCGGAAATGGAGACGTCGTAGTCAATGATCTCAGCCAGCACTTTTTCTACATCGATGATTTCGACAATCTTCTGCTGGCTGTCTTCTTGCACATGTGTAATGGCTGTCAGGTAGTTCGCACGTCCTGCCGTTTTCGGTGGCGGCTGAATTTCACTCCATGCGGTGTTAACAATATTGCGCACTTGACCTACTAGGAAGCCCTGCACAGTACGGTTGTATTCGGTGATGATGAGATTTTCTTCTTGATTTTCAAGACGAGAAGGCGGGAAGCCAATGGCAGCGCGCAGATCAATCACGGGCACAGAGACACCACGCAGTGATGCGACACCCGTGATGTTGTAATGAGAGCCGGGCATTTTCGTCAATGGCGGCACTTTGATCACTTCACGCACTTTAAACACATTGATCGCGAAGATTTGACGACTGTTGAGGCTAAACAGCAACAACTCAAGTCGGTTCTCACCC
The DNA here is from genome assembly GCF_059834005.1 of Vibrio sp. R12-SW3-ISO1. Taxonomy (NCBI): domain Bacteria; kingdom Pseudomonadati; phylum Pseudomonadota; class Gammaproteobacteria; order Vibrionales; family Vibrionaceae; genus Vibrio; species Vibrio sp. R12-SW3-ISO1. The sequence continues at coordinate 16,586 of NZ_JCBDGK010000007.1, read as the reverse complement.
ACCAAGTTTGTGCGCTGATCTACGGTATTTAATACTCCAGACATACTACTTCTCAACCAATGTATTAAGACAAATTAACTAGGGTATTCACCCCGTCCCTTTTCAAGATTATATGGGAAAGTGGAAAAGATAAAGCTTGGCTATGAGATGACGTGCGTTAACCCTCAATGACTTTCATCAACAGCAGGCCATCGTATAGCGCCTGTTTGATTAGCGCCGCGCCCGGCATGGTCGCTTGTTTGTAGAAGCGCGATTCCACCAGTTCCAAATCTTGATGATAGACAGGCAAACTCTGCTCTTCAATGCAGGTTTGGATTTCCGGGTACAAAATGGTTTTGGCTTGGTTAATGGCGCCGCCAATCAACACCTTCTCGGGGTTGAACAAATTGATCACCATCGCAATCGCAGAGCCGAGGTAGCGCCCCAACTTTTGGATGACATCCACCGCCAGTGGATCGCCGTTCGCCGCCGCTTCACAAATGTCTTCAACCGACACTTCATCAATCGATGAGAGCGATGACTCTTCACCATTGGCGATACGCTCGGTCACCTCATCACGAATCGCTTGTGAACTGGCAACGGTCTCTAAACAACCACGGTTGCCGCAGTGACACTGCTTACCGTTTTTGTCGATCTGAATGTGGCCAAGCTCACCAATGTTTCCGTGACGACCTTGCAAAACCCGGCCATCCAAAACGATCCCAGCCCCGAGACCGTGGTGAATCGAGATGAGTACCGAGTTGTCGTTCTCTTGTGAGTGGCCAAACAGTTTTTCTGCTAGTGCCCAAGCTCGGGTATCGTTGGCAATAAACACAGGCAAACCCGTGGCTTTAAAAATCTCTGGGCCTAGGGCTAGATTTTCGACGTGATAGTGCGGCATTTGCAGCACGACGCCTTGCTCAGAGTTCACTAAGCCCGGCAACGTGATGGCAATACTGGTGACGCGATCAAGCTGATCGGCGTAGGTTTGGAAGAACTCGTCAATTTCATGTAAAAGTCGCGCGAGCACGTCGTCTTGGTCTGTCTCGTGAATATCGATTTTGGTATCGATGAGGACATCACCACCCAGCTCATGCAGTGCAATGGTCAGATAACCGCGACCAAGACGCATCGAGAGAAATTGCCAGCCTTCGTTATTGACTTGAAGCCCCACCGCAGGTCGACCACGACTGGTGGCTTCTTGCACTGTGGTTTCATGGATAAGGTGCGCCTCTATCAGCTCACGAGTAATCTTGGTGATACTCGCTGGTGCTAACTCGCTCAACTTGGATAAGTCGATGCGAGAAATAGGGCCGAACTGATCGATCAGTTTGTAGACACGGCCAGCGTTGACCTGCTTGATATGATCAATATGGCCAGGTTGAGCCATGTACATAGAGTGCTCCAAATATCAGTAACCTGGTAATTTTTTTACTTTGCGAACTAATTGTGAAGAGCTTTGATGAATCGCCGTGACCAGCATCACGTATAAAGCGTTTTGTTTGTGTCCCGAGTCAAATCACAAAACGATTCCTGCCCCCTTAGTGTTATTTTTTTGCATTAATAAATATGTCTCCATCCTCAAGTTTGAAACAGCGTATATACTTATCTCATAGGGAACTTATCTCATCGAGCATTTAAGTTATCAGGGACTTAATTTCTCAAACACTTAATTTATCGACCACAGACATCATCGAGCGCTTGGAGAAAGCGAGTCTGGCGAATAACGCCTTGCAAGGAGAGTTCAATGACCATCATCCAGAGAAGAACAAAAATCGTCTCAACCCTCGGACCTTCAACCGACCAACCCGCTATCTTAGACGCCATTTTGCAAGCGGGGGTCAATGTGGTGAGAATGAACTTCTCGCACGGGACGGCTCAAGATCATAGAGATCGCGCCACCAAAGTCCGCAATATCGCCGCCAAATTGGGCACACATGTCGCCATTTTGGGTGACTTACAAGGCCCCAAGATTCGCGTCTCCACCTTCAAAGAGGGCAAAGTGCACCTCAAAGTGGGCGACATTTTTATTCTCGATGGCGACCTGCCTGCAGGTGAAGGTGACAAGAACGCCGTCGGTTTGGATTACAAAGCGCTGCCAGATGACGTCACCACCGGCGATATCCTGCTTCTTGATGATGGCCGAGTGCAACTCAAAGTGATTGGCGTATCCGGCCAGCAGGTGCGCACCGAAGTAACCATCGGCGGCACGCTCTCGAACAACAAAGGCATTAACAAAAAAGGGGGCGGCTTGTCGGCCGCCGCCTTAACCGAAAAAGACAAACGGGACATTCTTCTTGCGGCAGAAATCAATGTCGATTACCTCGCGGTGTCGTTCCCACGCAACGGCGAAGACATGAAGTACGCTAGACGCCTCGCAAAAGATGCCGGGCTCAACGCCAAATTGGTCGCAAAAGTTGAGCGCGCTGAAACGGTGGAGAGCCTTGAGAACATCGACGACATCATTCTCGCTTCCGATGCCGTCATGGTCGCTCGGGGCGATTTAGGGGTGGAGATCGGTGACCCTGAGCTGGTCGGCGTACAAAAACAACTGATTCGCCGCGCACGTAGCCTGAACCGCACCGTGATCACCGCGACGCAGATGATGGAATCCATGATGGAAAACCCGATGCCCACTCGAGCGGAAGTCATGGATGTGGCCAACGCGGTACTGGATGGCACCGATGCGGTGATGCTCTCGGGTGAAACCGCAGCGGGTAAATACCCTCTTGAGACCGTGATTTCGATGGCCGAAGTCTGTTTGGGTGCCGAGCGTGTGGCCTCCATCAATCGCAGTCAATTCCAAGTCGATTCAGAATTTGAATCCGCCGAAGAAGCGGTCGCGATGAGCACCATGTTCGCCGCCAATCATACCAAAGGCGTTAAGGGCATCATTACCCTGACTGAATCTGGCCGCACCGCACTGATGATGTCTCGTCCAAGCTCAGGGCTGCCCATCTTTGCTCTCTCTCGCAACGAAGATACGCTAAATCGCAGCGCCCTTTACCGTGGCGTGTTCCCGATTTTCTTTGACTACAAAGGCGACACAGGCTTTAACACCGCTCAAGCCGCGGTCAATACGCTCAAAGAGAAAGGGTTACTCGATGAAGGCGACTTAGTGTTGATCACGCTCGGTGACGTGATGGATGTGGTAGGCTCGACCAACTGCATGCGCATCTTGAAAGCCTAGCCAAATAACGCCAATAGGGAGCAAAGCTCCCTATTGGTTTTTATTTTCGGAGCCGGCTTACTGGCCGAATTTACACCTCTTCTCGCTTAACTCGCCAGCACCTCTAAACACTGAACAAGCGCTGTTCACTGCATCGGGCGAAGGTCTCGACGAATCGATAACCTGCCTCTAAACCGAGTTGATAATCGTGTTCTAACGCGGATTTCTCGCTCATCAGCGAACTCGATTGCAGAGGTTTATCGGGCTTAATTTGCACAATAAAACAATCATCCGGTGGCGAATGAAGGAAATCTTGCGTCAAGGCGTAGGTTTGATAGTGCACCATCAACATATCGGCTAAATGTGAGTCAAACTTATCGCCCAGCAAGTGACTCAAACGGTACACATCGTCGGCGCCAAACAACCAACGCCCACCATTGAGCGCCTCAAAGCCCTGTTTTTGGATTTGCAGCTGTTTGTTTTTCTGCACCTTTTCCGACAAAAACGCGCCCCAATCCAACTTCCATTGCGACAGCTTTTGCTGCCACTGCTCTTGAATCAGATTGAAAGAGTCACGAAACCACTCAACTTTCTCTGTTTGTGTAAGAGGAGTGGGCTCCACGGCAAGATCATCCCCTTCAGTGCGGATCACGACAATGCATCGAGCGCCCTTGCGCCACGCTTCTTGTACCGGGATCGACGCCGACACGCCGCCATCCACGTATTCTCCATGATCAAATGCCACTGTATTGGGATAGAGCCTTGGAATCGCGCAGGTGGCAATCAGCACCTTTTTCCAATCATCCTTTAACATGGGCAAATAATGATCGAGAAGATGATGCGTATCCGTGACCGCCGCATAGGCATCACGCTTACCCAGCACTTTGCGTCCTAAGTCGACATCCAATCGGTAGGGGTAATCACTGATTTTATCCAGCGACCAATCTAGCCCAAGGTACTGTTTGCGGCGGATGTAACCGAAAAGATTGAAGAACTGCGGATCCGTGGTCAAATCTAAGATGAAAGAGCGACCGATTCCGCGTTGGCGGCAGAGGTACGCACACAAATTCAACGCACCAGCTGAGGTGCCATAGAAGGTATCAAACGGGTCAAAATTGGAGAGAAGAAAAGCATCGAGTACACCGGCAGTGAAGATACCTCTTTGGCCGCCCCCTTGGGCAACCAAAGCGTTTTTGCCACCGGTATATTTGGCGAGTCGGGATTCGTCTAACTCGACAGCAGCATTAGTAATGCATCCGCTGTTGTTCATGATGACGGTTAAGCCGCATTGATCGCGATAAGTCCATAGCCAATTAACACGGTAAAGACGGTCGCGACGATGATGAGGGCAAATTTGAGATCGTGTTCCATAGACATCTCCTTGTTGTTTAACAAAGTAATAACACCTCTGTGAAGTATCTTCAAATACCACATCTTTTTTGTGTTTAATTATGGCGTTAGCGTCACAATTGCCTTACCCCACTGCGATTAGATTCTCGATAAGGAACCGCTCATGACTTGTCTGCGCTTGCTCACTCCCTTGCTTTTACTCTGCACCCTACCCTCCATCAGCTACGCCGAGACTTTCCTCACCCCTTGGCTAGGTGTGACACTGGGCGGCGAGTTAGAAGATCAAAACGGACAAACCTACGACCTCAACCCCTCAGAGAGCTATGCCTTTAGCCTAGAACATACGCTAGATAAGGGACGCATCGGCCTTTTTTACGCCACCCAGTCGACCGATGTAGAAAAGATTTCAGAGCGAGCGACCACTCACTATCTTCACTTTCAGAGCAGCATTTACTATCCCTTGAATCAGGGGCTGTCGAGCTACGTTGGCGTCGGTTTGGGCGCGTCCTACATGGATGCCCAATGGGTGGATGACCACTATGGGTTTTCCGCCTCAATCTTTGGTGGCTTTGATTACCAGCTCAACTCGCAACTTTCTGTTAACACGCAAGTACGCTGGCTCGGGACTGTGGTGGACAATGACACCAGCGGGATATGTAATCTACCCAGCGATGGCAGCGAACAGTGCATCATTCGCTTTAAGACCGATTGGATGAATCAATTTTCCGCCAACATCGGGCTCACGTGGCGATTCTAGGATTCTCAATATCGAGCAGGTATAAAAACGCCACCGACAAAGCGGTGGCGTAGAGAGTCCAATTGGAGCGCTTAAAAGTTGTACTTAATGCCGAGTGCGCCACCAATTTGCAGTTCAGGACCACTGTATAGGTCAAGCTCTGGGTGGAGTTGGCCGTAAAGATCCCAACCTTTGCCCAGATCCCATTTCAAGCCCAGTGGCACGCGCACGCCAAACTCTTTGTGATCCCACTCGCTCCAACCACCAACACCGACATACCAAGAGACTGGGGCGTTGCCATCAAAACGACCAGAAGTGATCAGGTAGTCAAATGCAGCACCATCATTGCCAAGGGTGAAACGGTATTGATTATCGAGCTCCAATACCGCACTGAGCTCTTGATCGTAAGCCATACCGACCGAAATTGGGGTTTTATCTGGGTTTGCCATGGCTGCGGACGAGCCAAGCAATACTGCCAACGTGCCCCCTACCATGCTAACGCTTCTCTTGTTCATTGATGAGTTCCTTAGCGGTTTAAGTTCTGCAGGAAATTATCGTCAAAAGTGCCTATCAGGTGTCAGGAAAACGTCAGAACCTAATAACAAAGGGCTAGAGACAACAATGCCAGTCATCAGACTGGCATTGAAAGTTGAACGTGCATAATGCGTCAATTAAGAGACGGACACATGCAAACACGACACTGCGTGCACATCGCTACCTTGAATAGTTGGCTTGGTCTTGGCGCACGCGTCGGTCGCTTGTGGACAGCGGGTGCGGAACACACAACCAGACGGCGGACTGATCGGTGATGGCAGATCGCCTTCTAACATTTCAATCTGCTTCTCACGTTCCAACTTGGGATCGGGAATCGGCACCGCCGACATCAGTGCGCGTGTGTAAGGGTGTTTCGGGTTATCAAACAGCGCGTGAGCTTCACCCAACTCCACTGCGTTACCCAAGTACATCACCAACACGCGATCAGAAATGTGTTTGACCACCGACAAATCGTGGGCGATAAACACCAGTGACAGACCCAGCTCTTTTTGCAGCTCTTTAAGCAAGTTCACAACCTGAGCCTGAATCGATACATCTAGCGCCGATACCGGCTCATCACAGATGATCATCTTCGGATTCAAGATAAGCGCACGAGCAATACCGATACGCTGACACTGACCACCCGAGAACTCATGAGGATAGCGGTTAATCACGTTAGGCAGCAGACCGACCTTCTTCATCATCTCTTTAACACGCTGCTTCACTTCCTCTTTGGAGAGATCTGGGTAGAAAGTCTCCAGCGGCTCGGCGATGATGTCACCAATGGTCATTCGCGGGTTAAGCGACGCCAACGGATCTTGGAAAATCATCTGGATCTCTTTACGCGTTTCACGGCGCTGGACCTCTTTCATCTTGGTCAAATCTTGCCCAAGCCACACCACTTCACCGTCGGTCGCTTCGACCAAGCCGATGATGGCACGGGCGAAGGTGGATTTACCACAGCCAGATTCGCCCACTACGCCGAGCGTTTCGCCTTCGTACAAACGCACGTTAACACCATCCACCGCTTTTAGCGTTGAAGGTTTGGCCCATGGCCACGCCGATTTTGCGGCAATGTTGAAGTGCACCTTCAACTCTGAAATGTCTAGAATGACTTTTTTATCTGCGCTCATTTCGTCCAAGCCTCCCAATCAGAAAAACACGCGCGTTGACGACCTTGACCAAATGGCGTCAGGATCGGCGCTTCTTGCTTACAGCGATCCATAACGCGATGGCAACGCTCTTGGTACGGACAGCCCGTCGGCAGACGTAGCAAGTTTGGCGGGTTTCCAGGAATGGTGGGCAGTACCTCACCTTCGGTATCCAGGCGAGGAATCGCTTTGAGCAGACCCTCTGCATAAGGGTGACTTGGGTTGTAGAAGATCTCATCCACGCTACCGTACTCCATGGTACGGCCTGCGTACATCACCAGCACTTTGTCACATGAACCTGCAACCACACCTAAGTCGTGCGTGATCATGATGATGGCGGTGTTGAATTCTTGTTTTAGCTCGTTGAGCAAATCCATGATCTGCGCTTGAACTGTTACATCCAGAGCGGTCGTCGGCTCATCAGCGATCAGCAGTTTAGGACGACACAATAGCGCCATTGCGATCATCACACGCTGACGCATACCGCCTGAAAATTCGTGCGGGTACATGGTAATACGCTTGCGCGCTTCAGGGATTTTCACCGCTTCCAACATGCGGACCGACTCTTCAAACGCTTCGGCCTTGCCCATGCCTTTGTGCAGCATCAGCACTTCCATCAACTGATCACTGACCTTCATATAAGGGTTCAGTGACGTCATAGGATCTTGGAAGATCATCGCAATTTGCTCAGCGCGCACTTTATTGAGCGCTTTTTCTGGCAAGTTGAGGATCTCTTTGCCTTCAAATTTAGCACTACCTGAGATGATGCCGTTTTTGGCCAGCAGCCCCATGATAGCGAAAACCGTTTGCGATTTACCCGAACCAGATTCACCCACAATACCCAGTGTTTCACCTTGGTTGAGTGAGAAGTTCAGATCGTTAACTGCGGTGACGATACCATCCTGCGTGGTAAATTCGACGCGCAGATCTTTGACATCTAATAAGCTCATCATTGCTTCCTTAATCTTTCTCTTTAATTATCTGTCTTTAGGATCAAGCGCATCGCGCAGACCGTCACCAACGTAGTTGAAGCAGAATAAGGTCACCACCATGAACGCGGCTGGGAAAGTCAGCTGCCAAATAGCGATTTCCATCGTTTGCGAACCTTCTTGTAGAAGTGCGCCCCAACTTGTCATCGGCTCTTGTACACCTAGACCAAGGAATGAAAGGAAAGATTCAGTCAGAATCATGCTTGGGATCAACAGTGTGGAGTAAACCGCCACAATACCCAGTACGTTTGGCACGATATGACGCGTAATGATTTTCCAATTGCTGACGCCACAGACGTGTGCCGCTTCAATGAACTCTTTACTGCGTAGGCTCAAAGTTTGACCGCGTACAATACGCGCCATATCCAGCCAAGCAATAGCACCAATCGCGACGAAAATCAAAATGATATTTCGGCCAAAGAAGGTCACCAATACGATCACGAGGAACATAAATGGCACCGCGTAAAGGATCTCCAAAATACGCATCATGATTCTATCGACTTTACCGCCGATAAATCCAGAGGTTGCGCCATAGAGGGTACCAATCAGAACCGCCACCAAGGCGCCGAGTACACCCACCATCAGTGAGATTCGGCCACCAATCAGCGTACGTACGTAGAGGTCACGACCTAGACTGTCGGTACCAAACCAGTGCTCAGCACTTGGTCCAACGTGCATCGCGTACCAATCGGTATCATCGAATGTGTACGGCGCAATCATCGGCAGGAAGATAACCGCTAAAGTCATCACAAACAAAATGCACAGGCTGATCATTGCCGCCTTGTTGCGCATAAAACGAATACGGGCGTCTTGCCACAAACTGCGGCCTTCGACTTCCAAATTCTCTGCAAACTTCTCGACCGCTTCGAGGTTCTCTTTTTTCGTTAACATAACCAATCTTCCCTGTTAGTAGCGAATTTTCGGGTCAATCATTGCAAGGAGAATATCTACCACTGCGTTGAAAAGAATGAAGAGGAAACCGATCAAAATCGTAATTCCCATCACCAGCGAGTAATCGCGGTTAAATGCGGCGTTGACGAACAACTTACCAATGCCAGGCAGACCGAAGATGGTCTCGATCACCACCGAACCGGTAATGATGCCAACAAACGCAGGGCCCATGTAAGAGACGACAGGCAACAACGCAGGTTTCAGCGCGTGTTTAAGAATGATGTAACGGTAGCTCAAACCCTTCGCACGCGCGGTGCGGATAAAGTTACTGTTCAAGGTTTCAATCATCGAGCCACGGGTAATACGCGCAAACGTGGCGATGTACAAAAAGGACATACCGAGGACAGGCAAAACCATGTACTCAATCGCGCCGCCGTTCCAGCCGCCCGCTGGGAACCACCCCAGACCAATCGAGAAAATGTAGATAAGGACGGGGGCAAAAACAAATGACGGTAGCACCACCCCTATCATGGAGGTGGACATCACCGTATAGTCGAGCCAGGTGTTTTGCTTTAACGCGGCGAGCGTGCCGACCGCCACTCCGACAATCACAGTGAAGATAAAGGCATAGAAACCGACTTTTGCCGATACAGGTAGCGCCTCAGACACCAACTCATTCACCGTATAATCTTTGTACTTGAACGAGGGGCCAAAGTCGCCTTGAAGAATATTACCTAAGTAGGTGGTGTATTGCTCAAATAGAGGCTTATCCAAGCCATATTTCTCGTTGATATTTTGCATCACTTCAGGAGGCAGTGTCTTCTCTGAAGAAAAAGGGTTACCCGGTGCAAACCGCATCAAGAAGAACGATACGGTAATTAGGACAAGTAAGGTTGGAATAGCTTCCAAAATTCGAGAGAAAATTAGCTTTAACATAAAACATCTCACATCTAAAAAAACAGTGCGCTAATAACGCGGGCTATCAGCGCACTGGATATCTTACTCAAGGATTACTTTTTGATAATGTACATGTCTTTTGAGTAGATATTGTCTTGCGGGTTTTGATCAGGGTAGCCACCAAGCTGTTTGCTTACTAGACGTGGCTGAACGTACTGATAGATAGGTGCGATTGGCATATCTTGTGCCAACTGAGCTTCTGCGATCGCGTAGTACTTGTTACGCTCTTCTTCAGTTTTCGCCACTTTTACTGCGTCGTTCATGGCCTTATCAAAAATCTCGCTAGAGTATTTCTGGTCGTTTGAACCGTTCTCAGTCATCGCAATCGCTAGGAAGGTAGAGGCTTCGTTGTAGTCTGCACACCAACCTGCACGGCGAACGTCAAAGTTGCCTTGCTTAGAGCTGTCTAGGTAAGTTTTCCACTCTTGGTTCTCAAGCTTAACGTTGACGAAACCACCCAGCGATTTTTTCCACATAGATTGAACCGCAACGGCGATCTTCTTGTGGTTTTCACTGGTGTTGTACAGCAAAGTGAAATCTAGAGGTTTGCCTTGACCGAAGCCCGCTTCAGCAAGAAGCTCTTTCGCTTTCTCTACGCGCTCTTTTTGCGTCATTGTTGCGTACTCTGGCGCTTCAGGTGCGAAACCTGTGATGCCGCTGTGCGTCAATGCGTAAGCAGGTTTTTGGCCTTGACCTAGAATCGCTTGAGTGATGATGTCACGGTCAATCGAATAAGACAGCGCCTTACGTACGCGAACATCGTCAAACGGAGGACGTTGGTTGTTGAAACCGTAGTAGTAAGTACATAGGTTTGGTGAAACAACCACGTTATCTGGGTAATCTTTCACAAGACGACGGAACTGCTCATTTGGCACTTCGTAAGTCATGTGGATTTCACCCGATAGGAAACGGTTCATTTCCGCGTTTTGGTTTTCGATAGGAAGGTAAGTCACTTTATCAATGACGGTATCGGCGTTATCCCAGTAGTTAGCATTACGCTCTAGAACGATCTTCTCGTTCACTACCCAATCAGACAACACGTACGCACCGTTACCGACAAAGTTACCTGGTTTCGTCCAGTCGTTGCCGAACTTCTCAACCGTCGCTTTATGTACTGGGTACATCGTGGTGTGCGCCATCATCTTCACGAAGTATGGCAGTGGTACTTCAGTCTCAACCACGAGCGTGTGCTCATCCACGGCTTTCACACCCAGCTCAGCCACGTCTTTCTTCCCTGCGATGATGTCTTTCGCATTTTTCATCTTGGTGTATTCGATATACCAAGCGTAAGGAGACGCAGTCATTGGGTCAGCAGCGCGTTTGAAGCTGTATTCAAAATCATAAGCGGTGACAGGATCGCCGTTCGACCATTTCGCATCTTTACGGATTTTGAATGTGAACGTTTGATTGTCTTCAGTAGACCAAGATTCAGCAGCACCTGGGATGGTATTACCCGGGCCATCTTGGATAACAAGGCCTTCCATCAAATCACGTAGAACGTGAGACTCAGGCACACCTTCAACTTTATGAGGGTCTAGCGACGCCACTTCCGTACCGTTACCACGGACGAATTCCTGTTTTGCTGCTAGTTCGACACCCGCTGGAACATCAGCGGCAAAAGTTGCGGTAGAGGCCACTGCAAGGCCAGCACCTAGTAGAAGGGCTTGTGTGATTTTGTTCTTGTACATGAGTAAAACTCCAAGTTTTTCTTTTGCATCCATGACGTCTTTGTGGTTTTCACTTGAACGGCCAGTGATTTAGGTTTTTTTAGCCCAAAATTCGACCAAGAATAACCTAAAAACCCCACAAAGATTGCGGCACACATTACCAACCATTGAAGCAATTTGCCATAAATTTGTAGCATTCAACCGTAATATTCCACGATCATATCAATGAATTGGCATATAATTCTGCATACGTAAACGTTTGCCAGAGAGTTGGCATTTCTTTACATCTGCAGACAGACTAATGCGCCTTTTAGTCTAAATTAACACCAGCATCTAGCATCATCTGCTAGAAAGCGTGCAGAAAATTTAACATTAGTTATGAAAGGTGGCGACTACTTAACTACAAATCGCTTATCCGATGAGAGGTTCTGTGAAGCGAATCACCATGATGCACCTATTTAGTCAACCTGCGCCAAAAGTGATCATTCACGAAATAAATAACTCACTGCCAATGCTCAACACGTCAGTCAATAGCCCACTCTACATTGATAAATTTAGAGCTTTATTTTGTGTGTTTTTTAGCTATTCATCGTCGTGGCGAATGCGTGGAATGCTTTATAAACCGCCAATGTGACGTCTCTCATACTTATCCATCTCAAAAATGCAAAATAGCGAGCTCTCCATCGTGACTCATTTACACTCAAAGCTATCTATCGGTTTTGAACAGGCGCTGGCTTTGTCTTCTTTATTTAAAACGCTGTTGATTAGCTTAGTTATGATCGCCATGACGGCGTGTACTTCCCTGTCACCTGACACCCATAATGAGAAGAGCACCAGCACCGCCCTGCCATATCAGCATAACTCACCCTTAGATCACTATTTCTCTGCCCTTTCGAAAAAGACGCCGGGAGAGACAGGATTTTATCCTTTAGAGCATGGCCACGACGCTCTCCTGACTCGCTTGGCGCTGATTGAATCCGCACAGGCAAGCTTAGATCTTCAGTATTATATTTTCCGTGACGACGAAACCAGCCAACTGCTCAGTTGGCGACTGTTCATCGCCGCCGAGCGAGGCGTCCGAGTTCGCCTATTGTTAGACGACATGCAAAAGCGCGATGACAAGGTTATGGCTTACATCAATTCACACCCAAACATCGAGATTCGTCTATTCAATCCTCACCAATATCGCACAGCGCGCGGCGCGGCCTTCCTCAGTGATTTTGACCGTCTTAACCACCGTATGCACAATAAATCACTCACGGCAGATAATGTCGCATCGGTGATTGGCGGGCGAAACATTGGCAATGAGTACTTTTCATTTCAATCGGATGTCGAGTTTGGCGACTTTGATCTGTTGATGCACGGTGAAGCCGTCGCAGAGGTGAGTGAGCAGTTCGATGAATATTGGAACAGCGACTTCGCTATCCCGATGGAGTGGATTTACCCCAATCGCACACCGCTCACCTCTGAAGCCATCTCAGATTGGGTCGCAAGCTCTAAAATCGAAGAGCAGTTCACGCAGGGCCAATACGACTTTACCCAATTACCTCTTTATCAAAAGCTTATTGACGCAGAACTCTCGCTTTTCTGGGGTAAGGCGCAGCTTATCTACGACTCGCCAAACAAAGTGCTAGGACAAGGCGAGCCACTAAAAAGCGGATTGACACAATTTCTTAGCCAAACAGAGAGTGAATTGGTCTTGATTTCCCCCTACTTTGTCCCGACGGAATCTGGTACACAAGCCTTGATTTCAGCGGTTGAGAAAGGGATTGAAGTGACGATTATTACCAACAGTCTCGCGTCCAATGACGTTTTCGCCGTTCACGGTTGGTACGCGAAATATCGCCAAGCGCTCATTGAAGGCGGCGTTACCCTTTGGGAAGTTAAAGCGACAGCAGACATCGACAACAGTTGGAGCATCAAAGGCAGCAGCAACGCCAGCTTACACGCCAAAGTCATCGTACTCGATCGGAGCAAAATTGCCGTCGGTTCGATGAATCTTGACCCGCGCTCTGCGGAGCTCAATACCGAGTTGGCGGTACTGTTCGAACAACCTGAGTACGCGGAGCGCGCCTTAGCGCAGCTGTACAGTAAATTGAATGAGAAGGCGTACCAAGTCATCGTGCAAGAGGGCGAACTGATTTGGATCGATCACGCGCAGTCCGTGCAATTCGATAGCGAACCCGACGCTAGCCTATGGCTAAAAATGGGCGCCTGGATCAGCGGATGGCTACCGATAGAAAGCCAGTTGTAAGCGGGTAAAAGATTCGCACTTCGGGCCATTGCCCAATCAATCTTGACCGCTTGTTTCCATTATGAAGTTAGTGAGTTGCTGCCCACGTACATCAACTTGCTGCTTTGCTACAACACGAAAGCCAAGGTACTCATAAAACGGACGGGCGGTGATGCTCACGTGAGAATAATAACGCTTGATGCCTAGTCTGCGTCCTTTCGTAAATAGGTGCTCCATTAATCGTCGCCCTACCCCGATGCCTTGATACTCGGCATGACAGAAAAAATGGTCGATGTACCCATCCTTCTGTAAATCTGCAAAGCCGACTATTTTGCCTTCGAATTCCGCAACAAAAGGTTTCATACCATCGGCGCGCTTTTGCCACACCGTCATATCAAAGCCATCCGGAGCCCAAGCGGATACTTGCTCAAAAGTGTAGTCTTTGATATTCACGGTTCTAATCGTTTGGAACTTCAGCTGCCACATTTCTAGGGCGTCAGAGTGCTGGTAGTCTCGTATCGTAATCATAGCTATCTGTTGCTCGCCGATTTTTAACGTCGTGTTCTTTGAAGATTAATACCACTCAGTCAGAAAAGCTGCGATAGCGGTTTATCTGATAATATCGCTCGAATGAAAGACGCGCAGTTCACCATACTGAATCTAATGGCGAGCATACCGTTGAACTGACCGCCTACATTGTTTTTGGACATTACTGATGTCAGCAGCATTACTAAATCACAATCTAATGAATGAACTCATGCATGATAAAAGTAACACAACGTTTAGTTGAAGAGCTCTCTCCTCCTACCACCGTAAATACAGAACCCAACGATCGCGCTAATCGAGCCGACCGTTGGAAATCTGTCTTAAAGCGTTTTGTTATCTTTTTATTTTACAATGACTTAATTGTCCAGTGCTGGTAATCATTTTTACTACTGTCACATAGCTGCAAAGTTACAGGTCTCATAACATGAACTGGTGAACCACCACGTCCTTCTTTTTTATTTTCACTATCGACTGTGAGGCACAGACCTGGAACACTATTAGGAGAAATTTGACCATTCTCTTTCAAAGAAAAGCTTTGAAGATCAGAAACCCCACAGTCTTCTAGATCAAGTGACGCTCCTGCTGTTAAAGCCGATGCAGACATACAAACATCGAAATATGAAATTTTAAAGCTACCTTCTGAGATTAGAGAAACCTCAAAGCCTTGATCTTCAAGTATTTCACCAGTGTAGTTATAACAAGTATGTGCCTGTAATCCTCTTTCTACTGGAGCATTTGCGCCCTGTCCACCTGCAATATCCAAGCAATAGCCTCTTGAATCATCCAATGGAGAAGACAGCATAACTTCTGCGATATTTACATCACCAGCAGAGTATACGACAGGTGATACAACTGCTAACAGGGCTGCACTTTTGGACAAAATCTTTATCATACCTTACCTCTATCAATCATCGAACTATATCAATATAGATGATAGCAGTCTGACGGCGATCCCCTCTAATCGCAAACATTTTTAATAACTATGATCTCACGCCCATATGGAAAAAAGATCGAAATCGAGTGGGAATTTGATAACGGAAGTACCAAATACCTGAAGAAGAACGTTGGGTAAGATAGCGCATGTTTAGTACCACTATTTAGTACCAATCGCTTTCAGAGCTAGTTTTAAAGGATAATTACTTGATAAGTAAGGATAAAGCAGTAGAAGTGTCGTTGCACCCATAAAGTGTCCAATCGCATTACAAAAATCAACGCCTTAAACATGAACTAAAACTATAAAGTGTCCCAAATTAAAACCATAAAGCGTCCAAATCTTTATCACACACAAAACTATGCTTCAAACTGAAAGAAAGTTACAAAAAAGGGCCTTATAATTCTATTGCACCCCTTTCATTTAAGGTACGACAGAATCGATTGGTGATCACAGCTAACTATCACTTGAGCTAGCTCGTTGTTGGACATTTCTGTGTCAGTGAATTTGCTAATTTAGCTTTTGACGAATTAATAGGGGTATGGAAAAACCTCTGTTCACGTGGCCAGTTTTCTCATCTACAATGCTCTGCGCTATCACAAAGATAAATTCTTATTCATATAAGTGCAATAAACGCGGTAACATATAAAAAGTCGTAATTTAAAGCGTTGTATCTATGTTACTCCACAAGAAATATAACAAGATCTTACCAACGGAAGACTTCATATCTGATGAAGTTATTCTGTTAAGTGCCTGGAAAAAGTCTCACCAACATATCAGAGGGGTCAACTGGTATGTTGATTGTTTAGACTTAGATAAATCTGCTCTCGAGCTTGATCTAAGGGTTTCCTCTCTATCTTTAGCCCTTAAGGAAAACGACCTTGAGTTATCTCCTCTAAAGCTAATACCTGCACCTAAGTCTCATCCATGGACATTTATAAAATCGGACGATGAGTCTGCCCTCACTTGGGTTCCAAAAAGCAAAGATAAGGATGAAGATGACTCTGATAACCCTCGATTGCCAATGAGACCTTTGGCCCATGTATCGATAGACGATCAGACCGTTTTTACTGCATTGATGATGCTGCTGGCTAACCATGTTGAAACTGAACAGGGTGACACCTCTACTCTGTTTTCTGATGTACACGATAAGGGTTTAATAAACTATGGTAACAGGCTTCACTGTAAGTACGTTGATAACAGTGCATCATACTCCTGGGGTAACAGTAATACATATAGTAAGTTTTTTACCGACTACCAGCGCTTTCTAGAGCGCCCTATCTACTTTGGTCGTGAAGCTAAGCGAGTTAAAACAAGCAAAGAAGAAATCTATGAAATTCATTTAGACTTTTCTAAGTTTTACGACTCTGTTGATCGGACGATACTTGCAGAAAAAATTGAGGATCTGGTCAAAGAAATAACTGGCAAAGAAGCTGATGAATGTATTAGCTAC
>NZ_JCBDGK010000006.1:0-197009 GCF_059834005.1 Vibrio sp. R12-SW3-ISO1 | reverse complement strand
CAGAGCCAATCTCGATTGACTCATGGGTGTCAGTTGAACTTGCTGTATATCAATGGCATCAGCAAACACGGACATCGACGCCATGCTGGCTAATACTCCTATTACCACCTTTACCGTTTTCATAATGTCGCCCTAAAGGCTAGTATTCCCCAGCCTCTGGTAACGTGATCGAAAATACCCCGAGAGATTCTCGAGGTACCCCTGTGCTTAATGGTGCGCTGTGATAAACCGCGAAGTGATCATCGGTAATAAACGAGGCCCTCCCCACTTCCGCTTTATTGCGAATCAGCAGGACAACACCTTGATAGTACTGTTCAAACTCTTCAAAGCTCATCATCATGGTGCCACGAGAAGGATCGCCTAAGATCACAGAATGTTGGTTCATTCCCTTTATGACCACAAAGTGAAGATAACCGTCAAAATTCACTAAGGTCACCCCAGGGACGCCTACCTGTTTCATTTTCTCCAAACTGATCTGAAATCCATCTGCGCGCAGCCCTTGAGCGTCAAGATACTGCTTCATATCGAGCAACGAAAAGCCCTGTTGCTCAATGAGGGCTTGATCCCCATTTGAGAACATCACTTCAAATATCTCTTGTTCGGCGGAAGGGGTTTGGTAGTGGTAAGTCAGAAGGGAAGCCAGCGCCGCAGAGCCACAACTAAAATCGTATTGTTGACGATGCACGTCACCAAACTGCAACTCCTTGTAGCTTTTTACGGGCACGCTGTACATTCCGCGCTGGGGGAGAAAATTGAGAGCTTGAGCAGAAGAACAGAGCATCGCTCCTACCCAAGCTAGAATTACGCACCAAAGTTTCATGGTCATTTCAGTGTTAAATTGACAACTGTTGAGTTTTGTATCAACACATTATTGCCAGTGTTTTGGACCACGCTCGTGATACCTGAGCTGTGCATGAGCGCACTGCTCGCAATCACGTTGTTCCCCGTGACACTGTTTGTCACCGCATTTCCTGCGTTGATACCATTTATCTCTGACGACGCAGTCACACTCTCGATGTCGATGTGATATTGGCCTCCACGGGAGCTGTCGAGTTGCTGCTCCGACAGCCCCGGTTGTTCCAATATCAACTCATCGGCATAAGCAGATAGCGTGCCCAACGTCATCAGGACGAATAGAGCTGTACGCATCGCTTTGCTCCTAGAGTGCGAACTTAATCGGTAAACACAGACGCGTTAGTGGATACAGACTGTTGGATCAATGAGTTTGAACCCGCATTCTGCGCCACAGTCACGATACCCGCTGCACTGCCAAAGCCATCCATACGATTGATGTTGTCTACGCTCACACGGCCTTTGTTTCCACCGGCACCGTAAACGACAGATACACCCGATACACTACCGCCCAGTGTTGAGCTGGCCACAACCGTGTCGGAGTCGAGATCAATCTCATAGGTATTAGTGTAGGTATTGGCACTGTTGTTCCAAGTATTACTGTTATCACTGCCATCGTTGTAGCTACCATTAGTACTGGAATTGGTGTTACCACTGGCGACCGTTGCAGTATTACCACTATCGTCAACACTGTTGTCGATATCAGTATTCGCCTCGGTATACGTAGCAGTGTTACCACTGTCGTCAACACTGTTATCCGTCATGGTGTTACCACTCGCTAAATTCGCCGTATTTCCACTATTGGCCACACTGTTGTCAGTATCGGTGTTCGCTTCGGTATACGTCGCTGTGTTACCACTATCGTCAACGCTGTTGTCCGTCATGGTGTTGCCGCTGGCTAAATTCGCCGTATTCCCACTGTTGGCCACACTGTTGTCGGTATCATTGTCATACACCGTTTGCGTTTGCGTCACGGTGTTGGCACTGTCGTCCCAGTTGTTACTTGAATCTGTATTGTGACTTAGAAAGTCGTCACTGTTATTGTTATCGGCCCACGCAATACCACTCACAAATAGCGCTGACATCGCGACAGCAATACCGGTTTTTTGAAGATTCATAATGTGCACTCCATTAAGTTGACTGATTGTTCCTCGCCCTAAGGCAAGCTCAGTATAGGGGGTGCACAATTTGGAATTGTCTCACCGTTAAGACTGTCTAAAGCCAGACACCAGCAATTTAGTGAACACTTATCACTGCTTGTTTTTTTAATTTTTAAAAACAATATCTTATCGGAAACTGCTGACTGAAGTATGAAAGAAGATGACTATTTTGGAGGGAAAAAGTATGACGTGTTTACGGCTAATTTCAGTCTTGCACGCTCATACAGTCATGATGAAAGATAAAGTCAGAGCAAAGTTAACCTACTGATTTAAAATCACAAAACAACGTTCCGACTAAGCGCTTAGTTTATATACCGCCGATCATGTTGAAACTAAAGGTCACCACCCTAATACGCTTCTAGTCTCTCTTTATGATTTTGCGCAGTCATACTGGGCGCTGGCGTATACTTACCCCTATTGAAAGGACGATGTTTCGAGTCTTTCAACGTTCATTTTGTTGCCAGGATGGGAAACCCATGGATACCTACACACTGATGCTCCTGACGCAAAAAAATTTGCAAAGTAGCTTGATTCAACAACAGCTCTCAACCATCAAGAATGTCAGCGTTGAGAGTTGCTCTCCAGAGCAATTGGTCGAGCTTTCTGTTAAGCGCAAAGTGGATCTGGTCGTGGTGGATTACGCCTACTTAGACGATATGTTACGCGAAGACGCCCTGCCCGACTTCGAGCTTCTCGGATTTGGTTTGCTCGTTCACAATGTACCGGAAGAGGCACAAAATTTTACCTTTGTGCGTTGGAAGTTTTTGCGCGGCCTACTCCTTCAATCCGCTTCGGTCGACCACTTAACACAGAGTGTAAAATACATTTTGTCCGGTGGATTGTGGCTGCCCAGAAAATGCCTAGAACGCACCGTGCTCCACTATCGAGATCCGGACACCGTCCAACACGACTACTACGCCAACTTGACCTGCCGAGAGAAGCAGATTCTAGATTTAATCTATCATGGCAAATCTAACCAGCAGATCGCCAACCAACTCTATCTCGCTGAAAGTACGGTCAAAAGCCACATCTACAAACTGTATAAAAAGCTGCATGTACACAAGCGAAAAGAGGCGGCGCAGGTCGTCCGAGCGGTACAAAACGCGACGGGGCTTTAATTCAATGTGTGTGATTGAGCTTGGAACTTAATCATTTTGCTTGATCGTTTTGAAAGAATCGCTCCAGATTCACGCCCACCGTCATACCGCCGATAAATCGCCCTGTTTGGCTGTCGCGGATAGGAACACTGATTTGGGTTTGAAACAAATTGGTCGAAGGATCGTACTGAATGTCGTTAATAAACATGTCAATGCCGTTCAAGAGCCTCAAGTATTTGAGCTCATCGCCTTGCCACAAGTCTGATGTCACCACACTTTGCCCTACGTTATAGCCTTGAGCATCAAAAACCATGATTTCGGAGAAGATCTCTTGGCTTTGTTGCTGAAATTGAATCAGGTGTTGCGAGAGCGCATTGCCCATCAAGGCATCAAAATTGTTTTTCATTTGTCTGTGCTGAGGATCTTTATTCGCTACCGCGACGCCATCACTGACCAACGCACTTTTCGCCAAAGGCACAATATCTTGCATGGCGAACTGCTTAAGCACTTGCTCCTCCTTATCACTCAGCGAATAGGAAACACTCGAACAGACAGGAATATAGCTGTTGAACCTTGCCATGAAGCCTTCATTTTCGTTGACGAACTCATTATTAAAGTAAATGCCCAATGCAGAGAATGTCAAAAACTGTGAGTTAAGCTGCGACACTCGGTCCATCGGGTAAGAGCCGGAGGCAATTTCACTGTTGAACGCATTCAGGTCGATAGCGATCACCTCGATGCGATTTTTCAGTAGCAAGTTGATCAATTGTGCGGAATCCTTGGCGCGGATGATGGGGGTGTACAGAGTTTGGCCTGATAGCCAAGCATCTTGAGCACTGCCATGCACCACGCCGAGTTTGTCAAAATTGACGGTGTCACCGCTGTACACCCAATACCACTTTTCCAGTACTAGAGGGTGCGTCAAGGTCGCATTACCAGAGAGCTCTGAGTTATAGGTTGAAGAGAAAAAGCCATCCACACCGCCAGTTTTCAACGACTGACTGGCGCGCTTCCACGGTGAGAGTTGGATACGGTAATCCATGTCCATATTTTCTAAAATACACTTTACCGTGTCCACCACAGTGCCATGTAGTTCGCCATTATCAAAGCTTTGATAAGGTTTAGAAATTTCCGTATAAAGCTCAACAGGATTGGCCCATGTCTTTACCCAAGGCATCAACAGGAGCCACCACACTGCGACTAAACGCGCCATCATCACTCTCCTTGCTTAAGGGTTATCTCACCACAAACTGATTGACGTCACGGCTCAGCCCGCTCGATAGCTCCATGACATTTTGCGCGACTTGATGGATACGCTCCGACAAGGCTTTGCTGCTCTGATTCTGATCATTGAGGCTGACAAGGTTAGTGTTGATCTCTTCAGAGGTGGTGCTTTGCTCCTCCGTTGCGGCGGCAATTTGGGTCGCCATATCACTCACATCAATGGTGGCTTGATGAATCTCGGTAAAGAGCGTTTGAATTTTCTCCGCCGCTTCGACTGAACTGCGTACTTTATCATTCCCCACGCGAATCGATGACACGGCGTTTTGCACACCCACCTGCAAGGAGTCGATCATCTTCTGAATCTCCTCAGTGGATTGTTGGGTTTTGCTTGCCAATGAGCGAACTTCATCCGCTACCACAGCAAATCCACGGCCTTGCTCTCCCGCTCGCGCTGCTTCGATGGCCGCATTAAGCGCCAGCAGATTAGTCTGCTCTGCGATGTTACGAATCACATCCAGTACGGAGACGATGTTTTGCGATTCGGTTGACAGATTTTCGATAACATTATTGGCATCGGTAATCGCATCAGACAACTCATGCGTGCCACGTACCGATCCCTCAATCAAGGCTTGGCCATTTTGCGTCACTTTCGCGGTCGATTCCGACATTCTTGCCGCTTTGTCGGAATACTCCGCGACCTCTTTTACCGAGACACTGAACTGATTGACGGCGGTGGCGATCATATCGATACCACGACTGATTTCTTCGTTCACTACCTGCGCCTGTGAATAGCTCTGGTTGAGTTCATCAGCCGTATGATTGAGATTATTGGTGTTATCGTAAATACCGATAATGATGCCCTGCAGTTTGCTGACAAAGTTATCAAAGGTACCGGCCAGCAGCCCGAGTTCGTCTTTGCGTTTAGAGTCGATACGTTGTGTGAGATCCCCATCACCTTGTGAGATTTCACCCACGCGTGAGGTCAATTGGCGCATACCGTCGACCAATAGTTTGGGGACAAAGAAGGTCAGTAAAGACGAGAGCACACCGACGAAAATGACGAAAAGGAGAAGATTGCGGTGATTCACATCCATACGTGCATTGAGCACATCGACGGTTTGCTTTGCTTGTGCATCGAGCGCTTCACCGGCGACATCATAGAAATCTCTTAACGTGGAAAAGTGCGCGCTGTTATCACCACTGAGCAATTCAGAAGCCCGTTGTATCTCCCCTTTGTCACGCAGCGCAACAACTTCAAGAGAGGAGCTTTTCCACAGTTCAAAGGCTTGCTGATAGCCTTTAAGCTTCGCCAATATTGCCTGTTCCCCTTTCATATAACCGAGATAGTTGTTCATTCTATCCAGTGCTTGCTGTGCGTTTTCTTCAAAATCAGCAAGATCATCCTCAGTGCCATTGGCCGTGATGTAACTCATTTGCGCCACTCTGGCTTGGTATAAATCTCGGTCAGCATTGAGGATATCGGACAGCGCAGGCATATAAGTTTGGCCAAACAAACCCAGGCCATTATTGAGTGCGGAGGAAATGGTACTAAAGGTGACAAACACCACCACCAAGGAGACCACCAGCAAACCCAGTGCGGAAGATAGTTTTAAACGGATACTTTTTGACATGGCTGAGAGCATACTCCCTCCTAACTTCAAATGAGTAGACAGCTACTCATTTGAAGTTAGTTCAGAATGGGACCACCCTCAACCTAAGTGATAGGGAATAACCGGCAAATAACCCACAAGTTGTACCAGTTGCGTCAAGGCTACTTAGGTATTGAGACGCATACTCAATTGGGCGACCACCTGCTCCAGTTCTTGACGGGTTTGCTCGATGTCTTCGATGTGATGATGAACAGTGCGCGAGTTCAAAGTCATGTAAGGGACTGTCATCACCGCCATCAGTTCGCCTAAGGCACCAAAGATCGGATAGCTGATGTTAGTAACGCCGGAAATTTGCGGACTGGCGCCAACGAAGTAGCCGTCTCGCTGTGTTTTCTCGATGTTCGCTAACGCGTGTTCAATTTCAGCGGACGTCGCATCGGTTTGCGCAAGGATTTTGTCGCGCTGAGCTTGCTCGGTAAAACTGAGCAGCACGATGCCCGAGCCCGATGAGCAGATGTCTAACGTTGCCCCTAAGCGTAAGCCAAAGCCCATTTTATAAGGGCTTTCCTGCACACTGATCACCACGAGCTCACCATGCTTGTATTGGCTTAAGTGGCAAGATTGGTTCACCTTCAAACACAGATCTTCCATCATAGGCACCGCACGCTTGAGCATCTGCGCGATTGGAGGATGTTGGTTGGACAGCACAAACATTCTTAGGCTGAGCGAATACGCCGATTGTTCAGCGTCGAGCTCAATGTACTGCCGCTCCACTAGCACCGACAACATACGAAAAATTTCACTGACGCTGCGATCGAGTTTTTCCGCAATTTGCTTTTTACTCAGCGCCACCGGAGACGCGGCAAGAAGCTCCAAAATGTCGAGCCCTTTCTCAAGTGCGGGCGCGCGATATTCAGTTTTTTTAATGTTGCTCATGATCAATAGAGGCTGCCATAGAGAAGTCTCAGTATGACAGCCAATCTAGGTCCTTTAAAGTAGGTTAACGCCTTGATTAACGGATCAATCCCATCCACTGAGGAATCGTCAAGGAAATCGCAGGAATGTAGGTGACGAGCATCAACACACCAAAGATCATCACAAAGAATGGCAACAAGGTGCGAATCACGCTATCAATGCTGATGCCACTGACCTTACAACCGGTAAACAGAATCGGCCCTACCGGCGGCGTAATGGTGCCAAGCGATAAGTTAAACACCAACAAGATACCAAATTGTACCGGATCCATACCCAGAGAAGTACAGATAGGTAGGAAAATCGGTGTGAAAATAAGCACCGCAGGCGTCGGGTCCATAAAGGTACCGACAAACAGCAACACCAAGTTGATGATCAGCAAGATCATAAATGGGTTGTCAGTCAATGAGAGCAGCGAGTCTGCAATCATGCCGGGGATCTGGGTAAACGCCATGACCCAAGACATAATCGACGAGGTCGCCAACATGAAAATCACAATCGCTGACATTTTCGCCGTACTGAGGAAAATCTGCGGCAACTCACTGAATTTCAACGAACGATAGCACGACGTCAAAAAGAGTGAATAGACCACGGCAATCGCCGACGCTTCGGTTGCGGTAAATACGCCGCCAAGAATGCCGCCAATCACCACCAGAACCAAGGTTAAGCTTGGCACCGCTTGAATCGTGACGGAGAAACACTCGTTCAACGTCATGGTATGTTTGGCGATATAGCCACGGCGTTTTGCCATAAAGCCGGCGATGATCATCACGCTCAAACCCCACAAAATACCGGGCACGTAACCACCGACAAACAGCGCCGAGACCGATACGCTACCGGCAACCGTCGCGTAGACAATCAAGGTGTTGCTGGGTGGAATCAACATTCCCGTCGGCGCGGAAGCAATATTTACCGCGGTACTAAAGGCTGGGTCGTAGCCCTCTTTCTTCTGAATCGGCGACATAATGCCACCAACCGCCGCCGCGGATGCCACGCCAGAACCACTGATTGAACCAAACAGCATGTTGGAAACCACGTTGGTCTGCGCCAGGGAACCTGGGAAGAAGCCGCTGATGATTTTAGAAAAGTTAATCAGCCGTATTGCTATGCCACCATTGTTCATGATGTTACCGGCCAAAATGAAAAACGGAATAGCGAGCAAAGCGAAGGAATCAAGCCCGACGAACATACGCTGCGCGGAGGTCGTCATTGCCCCTTGAAACGGAAGAATGACCGTCATCGCGGCAAAAGAGGCCGCGCCGACACTGATGGCGATCGGCGCACCGATAATCAGCAAGACGATCGCCCCAACAAACATCACCAGTGAGGCGGTAAGAGCCATATCCATATTACACCTCGCTTGAAACTTTGCTGTGTTTGAGAGCTTTGAATTGATGGATTAGATTCAATTCGTTATAGAGGAAATAAAAGAGAATCAATCCTCCAGAAATCGGGATGGCCGCGTAGATGACACCCATCGGGATTTGCAGTGCCGAGTCTAACTGCCACATTTGGCGTACTGCACTGTTGTAACCACCGATGATCATGATCGCGTAGGCAAAACTGACCGTCACCAACTCGATGAACATCTCCACCAACACGCGCACTTTGTCATTGAACTTGTCACGGATAAAGGTGATGGCCATATGCTCACGTAGGCCAAAGACGTACGCACTGCCAAATAAAATCAGCCAAATGAAGAGATAGCGCGACAGCACTTCACTCACCGCACTTGGGCTATTGAATAGATAGCGTGAGGCAACCTGATAGGTGACCAAGGCGGTCATGGTGCCCACAATCAGAATCAAAAACAGGGACAGCACTTTGTCCACCCACTGTTTTAAGGTTGTCATGGCTGACAACAAGGTTTGAAATACGGTTTTTTGCATAATGAAGATCCGACAAGGAGCCAGCACCGCGCTGGCCCCTTACTCTTGAACTTATTTTAAAGCGGCGATTTTTTCGAACAGCTTCTTCTGGGCTGGAGACTCAGTGAGCGCCTGCTGAAGCGGTTGACAGCTCTCTTGGAATGGCGTGATGTCGACTTCATTGAAGGTCGCACCGTGCGATTTCGCGGTCTCCATTGCCGTGCTGATGCGATCATTCCATAGCTTAAACTGCGCTGGCGTGCTCTCTTTCGCTAGGCGGCGCAGTGTCGCTTGGTCTTCTTTCGACATCGTATCCACAAAGTAGCTGCTCACCACAACCAGATCGGGTACCATCAAATGACGGGTTGATGAGAAGTAAGGTGCCACTTCGTACTGCTTAAGATCCGCATAAGTGATCTCGTTGTTTTCAGCGCCATCCAATACGCCTTGTTGAATCGCGGTGTACACTTCACCTTGACTCATAGGTACGCCCGTACCGCCCATGCACGATAGCATCTTAATCATGGTTTCAGACTGCATTACACGAATCTTGTTGCCTTTCATGTCCGAGACATTTTCAACCGGCGCATTCTTGGTGTACATACTGCGAGCGCCTGCGGTGTACGCCGTCAAGACTTCAAAACCAAAGCGTTTGGTAGACGCAAACAACTCATCCAACTCGCCCGAGGTAAATACTGCCTCTTGGTGCGCTGGACCAGAGTAGACATACGGCATACCAATCACACGGTAGGTCGCGTCGTAGTTTTCAATCAGTGGGTTGGCGACAACCGCCATTTGAATCGCGCCATTTTGCACCAACTCAAGTGCGGCACGTTGGTCGCCAAGCAGTTCATTTGGGTAAATAGACAGTTTGTAGCGGCCGTCCGTTTGCTCGTTGAGTTTTTTGCCAAACTCTTGCAATGCGATGTATTGCGGATGATTGTCTGACTGGTTAAACGCCGCTTTGATTTCAGTTGCCGCTTGAGCCATAGAAACGGTGCCTAGGCCAACGCTGACCAAAGCAGATAGAGCCGTCATTTTCAGTACTTTTTTCATCACAGTAGTCCTTGTCAATGTGTAGGGTAATGTCGTTATTGGTTGTTATCGGATGGCGGTCATGTCCACGAAATCCATGTCATCAAAGGTCTGGTTTTCGCCCAACATGCCCCAGACAAAACTGTAGTTGCTGGTCCCACAACCTGAGTGAATTGACCAACTCGGAGATAGCACTAACTGTTTGTCACGTACGACAATGTGTCGTGTTTCTTGCGGCTCTCCCATGAAATGGAAAACCACTTGATTCGGTTGAACGTTGAAATAGAGGTAAGCCTCCATACGGCGTTCGTGAGTGTGCGCAGGCATAGTGTTCCACACACTGCCAGACGCCAGATGCGTCACGCCCATGCACAGTTGGCAGGTCGGCAGCACATCTGGGTGCAAGTATTGATTGATCACTCGCAGGTTAGCGGTGTCGTTTGAGCCAAGCTCGACCACTTTCGCTTGTTCACGGGTGATCAAACGCGATGGGTAACCATGATGTGCAGGCGCACTTAAGCAGTAAAGATACGGTTTGTGCGCACTCTCTTCAGAGTGGAAACGGATATTGCGCACCCCTTTGCCTAGGTAAAGGGCATCGAGCGGCTCAAGTCGATAGATCTCTTCCGAGGTGTGGACTTCAATCGCCCCTTCTCCCAAGTTGACCATGCCCAGTTCGCGGCGCTGCAAGAAATAATCGGTGCCGAATACGCCATTGTCGATGTACTCATCCAAAGAAAGTGGTTGAGTCGTAGGGCACACACCCAGTGCGACCACACGATCGATATGGCTGTAAAGCAAGGTAATCGAGTCTTCGGCAAACAACTGTTCATTTAAGAATTCTGCGCGTAAGCGCTCCGTATCGTAGTGCTTCGCATCGAGCGGATTGCTGTTGTAATTGGTAAACATCACTCTCTCCTTTGTGTTGGCAGTAAGTGTATCTTTAATTCATATATGATCAATATCGTTCAAATATAATCAAAAACGATTTGAGATCTTCACCCGCTACCTAACCTCTAAAGGGAAATTTTGTGTGATGTTGGCCATCATTTTTTGCCAAAAACACGCCAAAAATTAGACATTGAAACAATTTATCTCATTTTTATGAACCATTGTTTTAATATCAATCATTTATCATTCAAGACCGAACTTAGGCGCAATGCGCAGCCCAAAAGAGACAAGCGGATCGCACTGGGCAGCGGTTGTCGTTATACTACTTTGGTTGAGAATGATGCAGCTTGGAGAGAAGGGTTTTGAAGGGGTTACCACAGCGTGCGCTGACGATTGCAGCGCTTTGTTTTATTACGAGTGTATGGGGAAGCCCTGAGAGCCTCGCCGCCGACTCTGATGCCTTTAGTCAACCCCGAGTGGATTTGATCCAAGTCGATAAATCAAAACGACGTATGTACCTACTGTCTAACAACGAAGTGGTTCGAGAGTTTCGCATCGCTCTGGGTAAAGCGCCCAAAGGACACAAAACACAAGAGGGTGATCAAAAAACGCCCGAAGGACGCTACTACTTAGATTTTGTGATGGAAGATTCTGAGTTCTACCGTTCCATCCACATCAGTTACCCAAACCAAGCGGATCTCGAATACGCCAGTGCGTTGAATGTGTCGCCGGGCGGAGATATTAAAATTCACGGTTTGAGAAATGGCGAGAAAAGGCCCGCCAACTATGTGCAAAGTTTCGATTGGACGAATGGATGCATCGCTCTCAGCAACCCTGAAATGGATGAATTACTCAGCCTAGTGGAAACGGGAACCCCAATCGACATTCACTGGTGAGCCGCTAAGAGTTGATCTCTTTTAGTGTCGACGTTTTGCGCTTTTCTCGAGTCACCCACCAGCAAATCAACGAGCCAATGGTGACCATCGCCACTCCTTGAAGAAAACTGTGAGTGATCGCCACCCCTAGCAACCATGACGAGATAACGGTCGCGATGATGGGAGTAAAGTACGACAAGGTCGCCAGAAACACCATGTTGCCGCCAATAATCGCGTAATTCCACAGCGCATACCCCGCCCCCATCGTTACACCGGCAAGCAACAAAATCGCGCCAGATTCCATCGTCAACACCTCACTCAAAGGCAGCGCGCTGTACTCTGTAAACAGTGCCGCTTTAATCCATAAGGTGATGGCCGTGAGAATAAAAAACAACGTAATGGCGTTTTGCCCTCGCGCTAGGGTTTTGGTTAGGTTGCAATAAAGCGCCCATAAAAAGGCTCCGATGAAGGCCATCAAATACGTCGCTGGGTTCGTGGCGACATTGGCTGCAATTTGGCTGACAGAAAGACCCGCATCACCGGTGATGCTCCACGCCACGCCAACAAACGCGAGTGCAATACTTGGGTACACCAGCCAACTGGCCCGTTTCGGGCTCAACAGCAAAGCCATCAGTACAGTGAGTGCTGGCCAAAGATAGTTTATCACCAACATTTCAATCGCTTGCATGCGCGAGTTAGCCATGCCCAGCGCTAAAGCGAGACAAATCTCATAAGCGACAAACAGCCCTCCGCCAATGAGCACATACCGCCAAGAGTACTGGCGCCACTTTGGCCGCCCCATCACCAGCAGCAAAAACAACGACGCCACGCTGTACATCGCCGCGGCCCCCGCCACCGGGCCAAAGGACTCCGCGACTAAGCGGGCTAATCCCGTCACGCTGCTCCAAAGAAGAATGGCCGCAATACCGGCCATTGTGTATCGATCGACGGACACGATTTAGACGATTTCCCAACTGTGGGTCATTTCGACGCCCTCGCCGAGCATCAAGCAGACTGAGCAATATTTTGTCAGTGAATCGGCCGCTACTTGCGCCACGACTTGGGGATCAAGCGCCTCTCCGGACACCTCAAAATGGATATTCACTTTGGTAAAAATACGTGGCGCGCTGTCACGGCGCTCAGTGGTCAGCTTGGCGACACACGTGCTCACCGCTTGGTTGGCTTGTTTGAGGCCATCGACCACGTCTACCGAGCTACATCCCCCCGCTGCCATCAACACCATCTCCATTGGGCTAGGCGCGCTCGCACCCCCATTGCCATCCATCACGACAGAGTGGCCCGATTGGGAATGACCTAAAAACTTGAACTCATCGATCCACTTAACTTCTGCTTGCATGATTGTCTCTCTACTCATTTAAAAACTGCGAAAACGTCAGTGTGTAAAAAGCGCCAGTGGAAAACTCACTCGCGCTCTGTTGTCTGTTCATTGCTTCAGCACATGCTGATACCGGCGAATAGCGATTATACGGTCAGCAAAACTCGCGCTGCGAGCAGTATCAATACACACCCTGATAGTCTATCAATCAATACGGCTTTAGAGCGAATTTTATCGATAAGCTTCGGACTAGAGAGCAAAAACGTAATTAAAGTATACCAAAGCCCATCCACCACAAACGGTGTAAGCACGATGATCGACTTCGCGGCAAAGGTGTCACCAACCGCAACAAATTGGCTAAACAGCGCAATGAAGAACAGCGCAATTTTCGGGCTAAGCAGAGAAATCAGCAGCCCTTCTCGCGCCGATTGAGCCACTGGTGTTGGCTCGCCCGACTCCAGCCTTGCTGCTACGCCACCTTTAGAACGCAGCGCATTGTAGCCAAGGTAGATAAGGTACGCGGCACCGGCGTAGCTAATCCCCTTGAATAGCAAGGGTGATTGCTGCAACACCACAGCTAAGCCAATTAAGGTAATAAACGCATAAACGCCAATACCAAAAGCGTGCGCCCATGCGGCGGCAAATCCATTGATGCGCCCACCCGCCAAACTGTGCTTTGCCACCATGGCCAAACTAGGCCCCGGAGACATAGCACCGAGTAGACAAATCGTGAAAAGTGAAAACCAAATCGTTAAGGTCATGAAAACGTGTCCTAATCCATGTGAATGGCGTAACGATAATGCTGATTAGCTATGATTTGAAATCAAACTTTTTCATAAGCATCATGATTTCATATCATACCTATCGAGTAAGGGGATGTGCGCATGGCGCTCAGCACAACCTCTCTCATCCATTGATGGGCGGGATCAAGATCGTACTTGGGATGCCAAATCAACCAATAAAGATGACTGGCCGTATCAAAAGGCAAAGGACGATAAAGAAGTGACGCATCCCGCGACAAGTTAATCGCTATGTGTTCTGGCACCACCATCAGGTAGTGGCTGCTTTGCAGGGCATTGACTGCGGCGGTAAAGAACGGCACTTTCAAGGCAACGCGTCGTGTGTGACCTAGCGCGTTCAATACCACATCGGTGCTGGTGTCCTTGTCGCCGCCCCCTGTGACTTTCAAATGTGGGTAAGCCAGCATATCTTCCATCGATACCGCACCTTTATCGGCAAGCGGATGCCCTTGGCGCATCAACAAAACGGATTTGTCTTCACCGATCAGCACGGAACTGACGTACTCTGGCTGACGAGGGAGCATGGTTGACGCCAGATCAATACCGTTCGTATGGAGCTGGTCCAAATAATCTGGGTCCCACAGCTTGTAGGTCAGATTCAAATTAGGGGCTTGATCGGTCAGCACCGAGACTACGCTAGGTACGATGTACTGCGCGACATAATCACTCGAGGAAAACACAAACTCTTGTCGCCAATTGTGCGGTTGAAACGGCGCATCGGCCAACAGATTATCCACCTCAGAGAACATCCGATCCAAGCGCTTCTTAATAACCAGCGCACGAGGGGTTGGAACCAATTGGTTGCCGTCTCTCACCAGCAGTGGATCATCAAATAGCGTACGTAGCTGGGCTAACTGACGGCTTACCGCAGATTGAGTAATGTGCAAACGCTCTGCTGCGCGGCTGACATGGCACTCGTCCAGTAACACCGATAACGCCCGTAGCAAGTTTAAGTTGATGTTATTGAGCATCATGAAGCGTGTTGAAGAACTCAGTTAAAACGGTATGCGTCACCAAATGGCGTAGCTCTGGGATGGTGTACAGCTCATCTCGAATCCGGTATAGCTGCGCCATACTCTCCACTTCGACAAACAGCATCATATCCGTTTCACCACTGATGGCATGGCACCACTTCACTCCTTCAATCTGATAAATACGCGGGGCATAATGATCGCAATAGTGCCTGGTTTTCGTCGTATCAAATTTGAGTGCGAGATAGGCTTGGATCTTGGCGCTACTGGTGTCTGGCTGAGCAATTTCTGCGTGATAACCAAGGATCACTCGCTCCGCTTCTAAACGCTGAATACGCGCCGTTACAGCAGAGCGGGACAAGTTGACCTGACGGGCGAGTTCACTGACAGACAATCGAGCGTTGCCTCTGAGTAATGTAATGATTTTATTATCGAATTTATCCATTTCTTTTTCTCATACTTGCCCTTTGGTCAATTTGACACAAAACGAACAGGAAGAAAAGATGACAAAATGGCGGGCGATACGTGAAAAAACGTCAAAGTGACGGATAAGCGAGACACATTGATGGATGCCGAGATAGACACAATTGGTTAAGCTTGGTCAATCACCCCGCGCTAGGATGCGACATGAACCAACTCAAACAAGAAATCTCGTTATTATCAGGCATCGGCCAACTCTCGACCACATTACTCGGCACTGGGCTATTTATGGTGCCCGCCATCGCTGCCGGCATTGCCGCTGAAGCGTCGCTATGGGCTTGGTTGCTGCTGTTTATCGCCATCTGCCCCATTGCGCTCACGTTCGCCCAGTTGGGTAAACGCTACCCGAACGCTGGCGGCACGGCCTATTTTGTACGAATGGCGTTTGGCCCCCGCCTTGAAAAAAGCGTCGCGTGGCTGTTTTTGAGTGTGATTCCTGTCGGGGTACCTGCCGCCATTGCGTTGGCTGCGGGCTTTCTTGAACAGATACTTCCTACTAGCCTTCAAGACCCATTGCTTGCACAGGTGATCACCGTGTTATTACTCGTGCTGGTTAACTTATCTGGGGCGAAATCTTCGGGCCGTCTACAAACGATGATTGCGCTCGCGATCTTCGCCCTCGTCGTCGCGTTTTGGTGGCAAAGTGATCTAAAGATCGATGACATCACGATCCCCACCTTGAGCCAACAAGATTGGCTGCCGATTGGCGCGGCACTCGGCGTGATGTTTTGGTGCTTTGTCGGTATCGAAGCGTTCGCCCACATGGGGGAAGAGTTTAAAAACCCAGAGCGCGATTTTCCCATCGCAATTGTGATTGGCTGTTTAGTCGCAGGCCTTACCTATTGGGCTTGCTCGGTCGTAATTTTAAAATTGGGCGCGTATGGCTCTGCGCAATTTGAAAGCACCTCTATTCCGTGGATGGCAGCTCAGCTGTTTGGTCCGAGCGTCAAGTGGCTCATCAGCATCATTGGCTTTGCGGCCTGTTTTGCAAGCGTCAATCTCTACACTCAAAGTCTCTCGCGTATGGTTTGGTCGCAAGCACGCGATTACACACCACACAGTGCGCTTGCAAGATTGTCAGTGCGTGGCGTGCCGGCAAACGCAACGATTGCCGTTGGCGCTGTGCTGCTGCTTTCTTGCGTCGTGGGTGAAATTTCCGGCCTTAACTTGGAGTTTTTCCTTAAGCTCGCCAACGGGATCTTTGTTTTGGTTTATCTACTGGCGATGCTGGCGGCCTACAAACTGCTGCGCGGCGTGGATAAAGTCTTAGCGAGCGTCGCGCTACTGCTGTGTAGCCTTGTGTTTCTCTGTTTAGGCTGGTCGATGTTTTACGCCGTGACCATTTTTGCCGTGCTCACACTCCCTTGGCATAAATGGCGTAAACTGCCGCCGCAAGCCACCTAAAACCAATACAAGAGAGAGATTGACCGACGTTATTGGTGCAAAAGTAATCATTCAACCCAACATGTCCCGTTTTGTTGGGTTTGTGTGCTAGGTTTTTCAAGATAGAGTATTGTTTTTCTGCCGTTTTCGAGTACTTTGAACACAGCGTTTAAACGGACAATAACGGCTGGAGTGCTCTGTGAGCCAATTTCAAGATCTCTCTATTTTGATCGCCGAACTGCTTCGCAGTGAAGACAGTGAGCAGGTCACAACTCTTAACGAATCTATCGAACACGGACTTGAGCCCGGCTCTGTGGCGCTGATTCTCGAGGCCTTTCCCATTGATGACCGTGTGCGACTTTGGCGCAGCCTGCCCCTTGAGCTGCATATTGAAGTACTTACCGAAGCGCGTGCGGAAGTTCGCCACTCCATCATCAAAGAGCTGTCTGAGGTTGAACTCAAATTAACCCTCGCCAAACTGGATAACTTATCTCTGATTGAATGGTCTGACTCACTCCCTGAGGAGATCATCAATGAAGCGCTACGCCTGATCGAAAAAGATGAACTTGAGCTTTACGATCAAGCGAATGCCTATGAAGATGATCAGATTGGTCGTTGGGCCGAACGAAAAGTGGTCACGCTCCCCTTCACCATTTCCGTTGAGAAAGCGAAAGGTTTGATGGAGCGCTACAGCTATGACGCCCCTGAGCACATCTATCTGATCAACAAGAAGAAACAGTTTCGAGGTATAGTGCGCTATATCGATTTGCTGCGCGCCGAGCCGGGCGACAGGCTTAAATCATTGGCGCTAGAGCACCCTGTCACCTTAAACGCCAAGCTAGAACTTTCTGAAAGTATCGAGGCGTTGGAGCACTCTTCACTCTCAACCATGCCAGTGACCGATGACGATGACACCTTGATTGGTGAAGTGGATTGGCATTTTGCCCTCAGTACTCAACGTGAAATTTACGAAGCGCGCCTAATGGCGGGTACCGGTATGGATGAAGGGGACGACCTGTTTGCGCCCATCATTCGCAGCTCGAAAAAGCGTGGGGTTTGGCTTGGCATCAATCTCATGACGGCAATCCTTGCCTCAGTCACTATCGGCTTGTTTGAAGATGTGATTGCTCAAGTGGTTGCGCTGGCGGTCCTGATGCCTATCGTCGCCTCGATGGGTGGCATCGCAGGTAGCCAGACGTTAACGCTGATGGTCCGTGCTATGGCGCTCAACCAGATCACAGCGGGGAACCGCTGGGCGCTAATGAAAAATGAAGTGGGCATTGGCTCTATCAACGGATTGCTGTGGGCAGTCATCATTGGTGGACTCGCCGGACTGTGGTTTCAGTCTGTCATATTAGGTGCCACCATCGCGCTGGCGATCGTCGTCAACATTATTACCGCCGCTCTATTTGGTGTGCTGATCCCAATTGTTCTCGACAAACTCAAACTTGACCCTGCACTGGCAGGCTCCGTCATCCTCACAACTGTGACTGACGTGGTGGGTTTTTTCGCCTTTCTCGGCACAGCGAGTCTCGTCATGCTCTAAGCCCTAGCGGCACATAAGATGACCTCAGATCGCGCGCACCTACAAGGTGCGCAATCTGATCCTCTGTTCGCAATATGCTGGTGTATTTGCAATATGCAATGCCAATATGCAACCAGCCACTCTTTCTTAGTCTCAATCTCAACGTAAAGCCTGATACAGCGGGCATATTAAAGTTGGCACATAACCTGCTATCTATACAGTGACCCTAGCGTTAGGGTCACCTAGCCAACTGACGTTGTTAGTGAACCCAATTTGTTCACACCCAATATCAGCCAGAATCCTCACGGTTTCTGGCTCTTTTTTTATTTTTTGCTCATCCATACAAAATACTGATGACACTCACCCAATTATTAGCAACACAAATCCTGGAATAATCAATATTCCAATAGAAAACATAAAATAATAAAAACGCAACGCACTGTTTTATTTAATCAAATCAATCAAAAACATCCAAGCAACCGTTTTACAATCCGCAACTTGCATTGACAGCGCAAAATACACCCCCATAATACGCGCCGCAATCGAATACATTCTGGTAAAGATAGTCTCATTCTGCGGAGGTAATACAATGGCTGATGACAACAACTACAGCTTAGGACCGGTCCCGAGCAACGCACGCAAAGGGGTTGCGTCTCTCACTATGGTTATGCTTGGTTTAACCTTTTTCTCCGCCAGTATGTGGACAGGTGGCGCTTTGGGTACGGGCTTAACGTTCAACGATTTCTTTCTTGCCGTGTTAGCCGGTAATTTGATCCTCGGTGTCTACACCTCGATTCTTGGCTATATTGGTGCCTCTACCGGCCTCTCTACTCACCTGCTTGCTCGCTATTCCTTTGGTACACAAGGCTCTTGGCTACCTTCTGCGCTATTGGGCGGTACGCAAGTCGGTTGGTTTGGCGTGGGTGTGGCGATGTTTGCTATTCCAGTCCAAAAAGCGACGGGGTTAGACGTCAACTTGCTGATCCTCGCATCGGGCTTATTGATGACGGCAACGGTTTACTTTGGCATCAAAGCGCTGATGGTGCTCTCTGCCATCGCCGTCCCTGCGATTGCTATTCTTGGTAGCTACTCGGTTTCACTGGCGGTGGACAGCGTGGGCGGCGTGGATGCCTTAATGCAGGTTTCACCCAAAGAGCCGATGGATTTCTCTATCGCATTGGCAATGGTGGTCGGTTCTTTCATCAGCGCGGGGACGTTGACGGCTGATTTCGTTCGCTTTGGTAAAAAACCCGCTGGCGCTGTTCTTGTCACCATGATTGCGTTCTTTATCGGAAACTCACTGATGTTCATCTTCGGTGCTGCTGGCGCTGCAGCGACCGGCCACGCGGATATTTCTGACGTGATGATCGCACAAGGATTGTTACTGCCTGCCATCATCGTTTTAGGTCTCAACATCTGGACCACCAACGAAAACGCCCTTTACGCTTCGGGCCTAGGTTTTGCCAACATTACCGGCCGCTCAAGTACCTTAATGTCGATCGTCAATGGCGTCGTCGGCACCATTTTTGCGCTGTGGCTATACAACAACTTTGTCGGTTGGTTGACCTTCCTCTCAACGGCGATTCCTCCTATCGGCGGCGTGTTGATTGCTGACTACCTCATCAATCGAAAACGCTACAAAGACTTTGCCAATGCAACCTTCAAACGTGTTAACTGGGCCGGCATTATTGCCGTAGCCGTTGGTGTGCTTGCGGGTAAATTCATTCCGGGTGTCGTGCCGATCAACGCAGTATTGGGCGGTGCGTTATGCTATGTCATACTCAACCCATTATTGAATAAATCTTCGCTGACCACGCAAACTGCGTAAGGAGATCGCATGCCATCGCTACTGATCAAAAACGTCACGCTTGAGGCGCAAAGCGGCCTTAAACAGATTCTTATTGAAGATGGACACATTTCGTCCATCACCGATGCGAACTCCCCTATCAACTTTGAGGGGGAAACGCTGGATGGACAAGGGGCGATGGCCGTCGCACCCTTTTGCGAACCACACATTCACCTAGACACAACTCAAACGGCTGGTGAACCGAGCTGGAATATCTCGGGCACGCTATTTGAGGGCATCGAGCGCTGGGCAGAACGCAAGCAGCTGCTCTCTATTGAGGATGTAAAGCAGCGTGCCAAACAGACGTTAAAGTGGCAGATTGCAAACGGTGTGCAGCATGTGCGTACTCACGTGGATGTCTCTGATCCGACTCTGGTTGCGCTAAAAGCAATGATTGAAGTGCGTGAAGAGATGCGACCTTGGGTAGATATCCAAATCGTCGCCTTTCCACAAGAAGGCATCCTCTCCTACCCTAATGGTAAAGCACTGCTTGAAGAAGCAGTCAAACTAGGCGCCGATGTGATTGGTGCCATCCCGCACTTTGAGTTTACGCGCGAGTATGGTGTCGAATCGCTGCATTACGTCTTCGAGCTAGCACAACAATACGACCGTCTGATTGATGTGCACTGTGATGAAATTGATGATGAGCAATCACGCTTCGTCGAAACCGTAGCCGCATTGGCTCACAAGTTCGATATGGGGCACAAGGTCACCGCAAGCCACACGACGGCAATGGGTTCATACAATGGCGCTTACGCGTCACGACTGTTCCGACTGCTACGCATGTCGGGCATCAATTTTGTCGCTAACCCGCTGGTCAACATTCACCTTCAAGGTCGATTTGACGACTACCCCAAACGCCGTGGCGTCACACGCGTGAAAGAGATGTTAGCCGCAAACATTAACGTCTGTTTTGGCCACGATGATGTGTTTGACCCTTGGTACCCACTTGGCACCGCCAACATGTTGCAAGTGCTGCACATGGGGCTGCATGTGTGCCAAGTGATGGGTTACGATCAAATCAACCAGTCACTGGCTCTGATTAGCCACCACTCCGCGCGTACCCTCAACATCACAGAGTGTTACGGGATTGAAGTGGGCAAACCGGGCAACCTGCTGCTGCTTGAAGCAGAAAACGGCTTCGATGCGGTCAGACGTCAAGTTCCAGTGCGTTATTCGATTCGTGGCGGCAAAGTGATCGCTGAGACTCAACCCGCGACCACGCATATTCACCTCGAGGAGCGTGAAGCGGTCGATTTCACCCGTTAACGATAGGATTGGCTAGGTGGGGCTGGACTAATGGCGTCGAAACAAGGATATTAGTCAGCAACCCTATCCATCTAATTTGTTTGAGGAAACTTTGATGATATCTAAGTGGGCGCAACGTTTTTACCAAATGGCAGAATTGGTTGGCTCTTGGAGTAAAGATCCTTCGACTCAGGTCGGCGCCGTCATTACAAAACAGAACCGCATCGTTTCTGTCGGCTTTAATGGCTATCCACATGGCATTTCCGACAGTGCCAATACGGATGACAGAGACATGAAGTATCTAAAGACGCTGCATGCCGAAGAAAATGCCATTTTGTTTGCTAAGCGAGATTTAGATGGCTGCGAGATCTGGGTGACTCACTTTCCGTGCCCAAACTGTGCAGCGAAGATCATTCAGACTGGTATCTCATCGGTGCACTGCCCAGAGCAAACTGAGGATTTTCTCTCTCGCTGGGGAGACAAGATCAAAGTCAGCCAAGACATGTTTTTACAAGCGGGTGTGAAAGTGAACTGGTTGCCGCTCGATGATCTGATCCCAAGACCATAAACTTTTCTCTCCCATTTTATCCCCAAAACGGAGCCCACAGCGCTCCGTTTTTTCATTCTTACTCATCGACACTCAAAGACTTCACGCCCCCACTCGCGTTCGACCTTGGTTTACCACTTTAAGATCGCGTTTTGTTTACCAAATCTGTAGATTCCATGAGTCAAAACGCATTCCTTATGTACCTTATAGGCAAGATTGCAACAATGACGTGTCACAAGTATTTTTTGTCGCGAATTAACTGCGCTCTTCATTTTTTGTCAATAGGCACTTCTACTGATTCTTAACGTGATCAACCTCTGCAATATCGACGATAGCTAGTGATAACCACCGACATTATTTTTACTAGCAGAATAAGATATTAGCCATTACAATCCTGCCGCATAAAAATTACAAAATAGTTACAACCCTATCGCTGTATTGAGCACCCCAACTGAATACAGCATCAGCCCTAAAACGTGAAAGGTCCCCTAAACCATGAGTCCAGAACATCACCTTCTAGACTGGCAGAAAAGCCAAACGAATGCTCAAACGATCTCCCCTTTACTCAGCCAACTTTACCGACAAAAAGGCGTTGAAGTGCTGCTGTTTGGCAAAACACTGGTCAACGCCGCCACCATCGACATCATCAAAGCGCATCGGCTCGCTCGTCACTACACCGGAAAGCCGCTGAGCACAGAGCAAACCCTGCCTCTGATTCAGGCGCTCTCAACCATGGCGCTGTCACCATGTCGTATTGATGTCGGCCAACTCGCCCACCAATTTTGGCAAGGCCGCGATGATGCCCACGGCGTCAGTGACTTTTTGCACACGGCACTGGTCGGTGCGATGAATGGCAACACGGTGCCGACACCTCGCGATGTGGTGTTGTATGGTTTTGGTCGAATTGGACGACTTCTAAGCCGCTTGTTGGTCGAAAAATCCGGCCCGGGTTATCCATTACGTTTGCGCGCAGTGGTCGTACGTGGCGGAAAGCAGGGTGATTTAGCCAAGCGCGCGAGTCTACTACGACGCGACTCTGTTCATGGCCAATTTAATGGCAGCATCATTGTCGATGAAGAGCGCAAAGCGCTGATTGTGAACGGCAACTACATTCAATTCATCTATGCCAACCAACCTCAAGATGTCGATTACAGCGCTTACGGTATTCAAAATGCGTTAGTGGTCGACAATACGGGCGTGTGGCGCGACGCCGAAGGCTTGAGCCAACATTTGGCCTGCCCGGGTGCGAGCAAGGTGCTGCTGACCGCTCCAGGCAAAGGTGAAATCAAAAACATCGTCTTTGGTGTGAATCACGATGAAATCAAAGCGAATGACACCATAGTCTCTGCAGCCAGTTGCACGACCAATGCGATTACGCCGGCGCTCAAAGCGGTCAATGACCAGTACGGCATTCTGTCTGGCCATATCGAAACCGTGCATTCTTTTACCAATGACCAAAACTTGATTGATAATTTCCACTCAGGCGAACGTCGTGGTCGCAGCGCGTCGCTAAATATGGTTCTAACGTCAACCGGTGCGGCTAAAGCGGTCGCTAAAGCCCTACCTGAATTGGCGGGCAAGCTCACGGGCAATGCCATTCGCGTTCCGACTCCGAACGTCTCGATGGCAGTCGCGAACCTCAACTTGGTCCAAGGCACCGACAAAGCGTCACTCAACGCGTATCTTCGTGATGCCGCGTTGAACTCAAGCCTGTCTGCCCAGATGGACTATACGGATTCCACCGAAGTCGTCTCGAGTGATTTGGTCGGTTCACGTTTTGCTGGTGTCGTCGATGGCGCAGCTACCATTGCGCAAGACAACCGCTGCGTGCTCTACATTTGGTATGACAATGAGTTTGGCTATAGCTGCCAGGTTGTCCACTGTATGGAACAAATGATGGGCGTTCGCTATCCCACGTTCCCACAAAGCCGCGCTTGATCTCAATTCAACTCCACAACAATAATAATCCCCCCCGAATTGCCGCTGCATCAATGCAGCGGCCTTTTTCATTCATCTTTCATTCATACCGCCTTCAGTACGATAGACTCTCACATTAAGAGGAGTCCTATATGGCACGCGCAATCACCGCTATCTTCGCTCTGTTTGTTGGCATGTTTACTTTGATAATGAGCCTTATCCTTGCTATTCCGTTGACCATCGCTGCGATTTTCGCTGGCAAACGACTTCAGCGTTCAGCAGCATTTTCACGCACTGAACCATCCGCCAATAAAAGCGGCAACACGATTGAAGGTGACTATGAAGAGGTCCAGCGCTAGTTAAGTTTGCACCTCGACCAAAAAGTGTGCTAACTCTATACCCTGCTTGCTCAAGATAATAAAAAGGAAGAGTTTATGAGCCATGGGAAAAGGGACATTACACTGCGTTTTCTGGCCGAGCCGGGTGACGTCAATTTTGGCGGTAAGGTCCACGGCGGCGCAGTCATGAAGTGGATAGATTTAGCGGCCTACGCCAATGCCGCCGCATGGAGCGGTAAGTACTGCATTACTGCCTACGCGGGCGGAATTCGTTTTGTAGCGCCAATCCATGTTGGCAACTTGGTCGAAGTAAGTGCCAAAGTGATCTACACCGGCACCTCATCGATGCACATCGCCATTGACGTGCAAGCCAGCGATCCTAAAGAGATGAAAAATCGCCTCACCACACACTGCATTGTCATCATGGTCGCGGTCGACGAGCATGGAAAGCCCTCACCTGTCCCTGAGTGGATTCCCGAGACTGCCGATGATATTAAACTGCGTGACTCAGCGATCCGCTTAATGAACATGCGTAAAGAAATCGGCGAAGAGATGGAAGCGCACGTCAAATACCTCAAATAGACACTCAAATCTGGGAGAGGTATTCCACCTTTCCCTGCCTTATCACCGCAATGACATCATACTGTCATCATTCCTTCATCTAGTTTTGGTTAAATCCGCAAACGTTTTCATCGCTTGGATGGGAACCCACACGCCTATGGCTAGGCTTATGATGACAATCCGCCAAGATCGGAAGGAAACCCCATTGAACGTCAGTGAAACCACGCTCAGTGAATCGACCATTTCAGACCCACGCGCAGTAGAGTACCAATGGGTACGGACGCTGTATGTGGAAGGGTATAACCCACAAGAGATAAACCACTACATCCGCACCTGCTTTGGCGGTGATGACGTGTTTGCCGATCTGTTTCGCAAAGTCGCGCTCTCTCAAGAAAGCGTCTATGTGCTGTTGCAATACGTCGGCTGCGCCCCTTCAAACCGAGAGTTCTAGAGCCACTTCTCAGCGCCATGTAACTACTGGCGCACCTTTCAGATAAATATGCTCCGTTGCTCGCAGTGATTCTCAACACTACTATGCGGGATATAATCGGTCGCTATACTGCCTCTAACCTATTCATTTATCTTGAATTTGTCCTATAAAAAAACCCGAACAAGTTCGGGTTTTGGTTACAAAAACTGTTAGAAGTAAAAATAGTAAGGAATCTTGCTAACAGCCAGCTATGCGTAACGCCAGGACTGCTCTTCGCTTAACGGATCGGCGGCCAAACCAAGAATGTTAAGTGAAGAAACAAAATGGGCGACCTCGCGGTCGCCCTTATCGTTCTTATTAGCCTTTCACACCACCGGCGGTTAATCCTCCGACCAACCAGCGCTGCGCAAGTAAGAATACGATGGTTATTGGTAATGCGGACAACACTGCTGCCGCGGCAAAATCACCCCAGAGGTAGTTTTGCGGGTAGAGATATTGCTGCATACCAACCGCTAACGTGTAAGAGTTTACATCAGAAAGTAGTAACGACGCCACCGGAACTTCACCCACAACCATGATAAACGAGAGGATGAACACCACCGCAAGAATCGGCACAGACAATGGCAGTAGAACCAATCGGAACGCTTGCCATGGCGTTGCACCGTCAAGCGCTGCCGCTTCTTCTAGCGAGCCATCAATGGTTTCAAAGTAGCCTTTGATGGTCCAAACATGCAGTGCGATACCACCGAGGTAAGAGAAGATCAAACCACCGTGAGTATTCAAGCCCAAGAATGGGATGTACTGGCCGAGCTTATCAAACAGAGCGTAGAGTGCCACCAGCGCCAAAACGGCTGGGAACATTTGGAAGATCATCATCGCTTTCAAGATGGTGTTCTTACCTTTGAACTTCATTCGGGCAAAGGCGTACGCCGAAGTAGTCGATAAACACACAATCAAAATAGATGAAATGCCCGCCACTTTGACCGAGTTCCACAGCCAGGTTAACACTGGGAACGGTGGTGGTGTCACGCTACCATCTGCGTTGGTGACCGAGAAACCCAGTGCGAGTTTCCAGTGCTCCAAAGATGGATTATCTGGAATAATGCTACCCGTTGCGAAGTTACCTTCACGGAATGAGATGGCAACGATCATCAACAGCGGGAAGATAATTAGCGATAGGAACGCCCACATTGCAATGTGTGTTGCCCAAACGCGGTATTTTAATGACTTACCTTGTACCATAGCCATAATGAGCCTCCTTAATCTTGAGCAACTTTCGTGACACGTAGGTTGAGTAGCGCAAGTGCACCCACCAATAGGAAAATAAGCGTCGCGATGGCACTCGCCAGACCGAAGTCTTGACCGCCTGCACCTTCAAACGCGATGCGGTACGTGTAGTTCACCAGTAGGTCGGTGTAACCCGCCGGCTCGGAGGTACCAATCATGTTTGGACCACCTTGCGTCAACAGCTGAATCAATACAAAGTTATTGAAGTTAAACGCAAAACTTGCGATGAGCAGCGGTGTCAACGGCTTGATCATCAGTGGCAGGGTAATCTTGGTAAAGTTCGAGATGAAATTGGAACCATCAATCGCAGACGCTTCGTAAAGATCGTCTGGAATCGCTTTCAATAGACCCATACACAAGATCATCATGTAAGGGAAACCAAGCCAGGTGTTGACGATAAGAATCATCATCTTCGCCATAATCGGGTCTGAGAACCAAGATGGGCTGATGCCGAAGAAGGCTTCCAGAACCATGTTCACTTCACCAAAGCTTTGGTTAAACAAACCTTTGAAAATCAGGATAGAGATAAACGCAGGCACCGCATAAGGCAAGATAAGCAGCACACGGTAAATCGCGCGGCCTCGCAATGCTTCCCACTGAACAATGCTGGCGAGGATCAAGCCGATGATGACGGTTAAGCCCACGCTGACCGCTGAGAAGACAACCGTCCAGATGAAAATACTGATAAACGGTTCTTTGATGCCGTCGTCTTTCCAGACACGCTCAAAGTTGTCAGTCCCTATGGTGACGATAAAGCCCGGCGAGACAGTGTTACCGATAAACTGCCCCTGCTCATCCACCGGCTGATAGAAGCCGACATCCATGTTCGGGCGTAGCATTTCACCAGTACGGTTGTTGTACAGCGCCTCGCCATCCTCTTGCAGGGTGTAAAGAGGAACCACGGCAGCAAACTTACGTAAACCGCTCATGCGGATGTCTTCACCGCTCGGTAAATGCAAGTCTAAGCCATTGAGCACCGGGCGGTTTTGAATAATGGTTTTGATCGCTTCAGGTTCGCCATCCACATTGGTGGCAGGCGTGAGATCCATATCTGTTGTGGTTACATTGGCCAGATCAAACTCTTGCGTCACGAGCAGCTGTTCGCCATCTTCAATCGCGATTTTATGCCCAGTTCCCGTATTGTAGAGAGAGAAAGAGTAGCTCTGACCACTTTGGTAGGTTCGATCAAGCAGAACCGTTTGCGCACGGTCGAAGGACAATTGGTTTTTCGCACTGTAGTTTGTGAATGCAAGACCGATTGTGTACGCCAAAGGAAAAAGAATGAAAAGGATCATCCCCGCGATACCCGGATAGATATAGCGGTGGGCGTAGGTCTTTTTACTACCAAAGATAAACAGAGCGAGCGCGGTAAGAATAACTGTGAGCAGCGCAAACGCCATCTCACCTCGGGAATACATTAGAATAGTTGCGTATCCGTTAACGATACCGACACTGCCTAGCAACGCCCATTTGATGAATACGTTTTTACTTGTAGGCAAGCTCGTTGTGGGTGATGCCATGGCATCTGTACCTTGAACTGACTGCATATGAGAACCTGCTAGCGATAAACAAAAAAGAGAAATGAAGGAGGGGTTACCCCCTCCTCAAAAGGTCGAACAATTACTTAGTCATTTGTTTCTCTGCGTCTGCAAGTGCTGCA
The DNA here is from genome assembly GCF_059834005.1 of Vibrio sp. R12-SW3-ISO1. Lineage (NCBI taxonomy): Bacteria > Pseudomonadati > Pseudomonadota > Gammaproteobacteria > Vibrionales > Vibrionaceae > Vibrio > Vibrio sp. R12-SW3-ISO1. The sequence goes on along the minus strand of NZ_JCBDGK010000006.1, from coordinate 169,096 downwards.
TCCACAGTTTGACGGCCATCAACAATGTTGATGATCGCATTTTTCGCGCTGCCCCAGAAAGCGTTCATCTGAGGGATGTTTGGCATGATTTCGCCGTTCATTGCGTTGTCCATTGTAGCTGCAATGCGTTGGTCAGAATCAAGCTCACGTTGGAATGAGTTCAACGCTACCGCGCCCAGTGGCTTGTCATCGTTCACTTTACGTAGACCATCGTTGGTCAGTAAGTAGTTTTCAATGAACTCAACCGCAAGGTCTTTGTTTGGTGACGCTGTGCTGATACCTGCAGTCAATACACCCACGAATGGCTTAGACGATTGACCTTGGAATTTAGGTAGTGTGGCTACGCCGTAGTTGATGCCTGACTTCTCAACGTTACCCCATGCCCAAGGACCGTTGATGGTCATCGCAACATTACCTTGGTTAAACGCAGACTCAGACACAGAGTAATCCATATCAGAAGAGATCACGCCTTTGTCGACTAGGCCTTTAACAAAGTTCATCGCATCTTTTACGCCTTCGTTCGCGATACCCGCGTCTTTCACGTCGTAACCCGCTGAACCGTATTTGAATGCGTAACCGCCATCAGCCGCCATAAGTGGCCATGTGAAGTACGGTTCTTTTAGATTCCACATGATCGCTTTCTTGCCGTTTTTCTTCAGCTCAGCGTCTAGTGCTTCTACTTCTTCCCACGTTTTTGGTGGGTTAGGAACCAAATCTTTGTTGTAGATAAGAGACAATGACTCAACGGCGATTGGGTAACCGATAAGTTTACCGTCGTACTTCACTGCATCCCACGCGAAATCAACGATGCCGTCTTTGATTGCTTGAGAAGGCTTGATTTCAGCAAGAAGACCCGCTTCTGCGTAACCACCAAAGCGGTCGTGCGCCCAAAACACAATATCAGGGCCATCGCCAGTAGAAGCCGTTTGAGGGAACTTGTCTTGCAGTGCATCTGGGTGAGCGACGGTCACCTTGATACCCGTATCCTCTTCAAACTTTTTACCAACTTCAGCAAGTCCGTTATAACCTTTATCGCCGTTGATCCAGATGGTAAGTTGACCTTCTTCGATAGCAGCACTTGCACCGAATGAGCCAAGAGCAACAAGAGTACCGAGTGCTACTGCGCTTAGGGCGTTTTTCATGTTCATATCCTTTTTATATTTGTGTTGTAGGGCGTCACCAGAGGATTCGCCGTATTTCGACATATATTTTTAGCCATCGTGACAAGTAACTCATCCTCCTGCTCCCTACGCCCTCCGTATTATGGCCTATTTTCGTGATCACCATCGACGAAGGTTGGCGACCCAAATCACAAAACCAATCAGTAATGTGATCAGATTCATGCTTACCGCAAGCAATAATTTGAACTCGATCTCGCTACGCCTTTTCCTCCCCCCTAAGCCTCCTCCCCCTCTACTCCCCCTACAATTAATTGTGTCGGGAGGATGTCGGCGTGATCGGTTTCTCGCAAACTACAGACATCCAAGAGTGGATGGTAAGAACCCTTTCCAGCGACGTGTTTTTACGCAATAGCTGGTTGCAATGCCGCAGGGTTTGCTGTGATGGTGCAAGCACGTGATTGTTCAGGAAACTGATTTGATACGGGGGAGACGCTTGTTTCACACGGGGGAAGCAAACCTTAATTGGCTTGATGGGTGATGTGAGCGACTCCGTCACCCATTTTTTCTTACACTCAAGTTCACCTTACCTGAATTCCTACTATTATTGCTTGCCAGATAATTCATATAATGTTGAGCAGTAAAACAAAAATATTGATCGAGGACGAGCTAGATGGCGAGTGTCACGTTAAAAAATGTATGTAAAGCTTACGGTGACGTACTTATTTCAAAGAACGTTGATTTGGAAATCCAAGAGGGCGAGTTTGTTGTCTTCGTGGGTCCATCAGGTTGTGGTAAATCCACCTTATTGCGTTGTATCGCCGGTTTAGAAGACATCACCTCCGGTGATCTGTACATCGGTGATGAGCGAATGAACGAGGTTGAGCCTTCTAAGCGCGGCGTGGGCATGGTATTCCAGTCTTACGCGCTCTACCCACACTTAAACCTTTACGACAACATGTCTTTTGGTCTCAAGCTGGCAAAAGCGAACAAAGCAGAAATTGACAAGCGCGTCGAGCACGCAGCAGAAATCCTGCAATTGAGCCACCTATTAGAGCGACAACCGAAAGCGCTTTCCGGCGGTCAGCGCCAACGTGTGGCTATTGGTCGTACGCTGGTCTCTCAGCCTAACGTGTTCTTGCTTGATGAACCTCTGTCTAACCTTGATGCCGCGCTGCGTGTTCAGATGCGCTCTGAGATTACCAAGCTGCAACGTAAGCTTGGCTGCACCATGATCTATGTAACTCACGACCAAGTCGAAGCGATGACCATGGCCGACAAGATTGTGGTCCTTGATGGTGGCTATGTATCGCAAGTCGGTCAACCACTTGAGCTTTACCACTACCCACAAAACCGTTTTGTCGCAGGCTTTATCGGCTCACCAAAAATGAACTTCATGAGCGTCTTTATCGAAGAAGTGGAAAAAGAGCGCGTGATGGTTCAACTAGCGAACGGCACCACATTCTGGATTCCAGTCGATGGTACAACCGTCAATCGAGGTGAGCGTATGTCACTAGGGGTTCGCCCTGAGCACTTGTTGCCTGCCGGTGAGGGTGACGCCGTGATTGAAGGTGAAATCAACATCGTTGAGAAACTGGGTAACGAAACCCAAGTCTACATGCACATCGACGCTGCGGATGCGGACATGATTTACCGTCAACCAGACACATTGGATGTTGATCCAGGTGATACCATTGCGGTTGGCATCCCTGCACATCGCTGCCATCTGTTCCACAGTGATGGCCGAGCCTGTCGCCGTCTTCACCAAGAAGCGGGCGTAGCGCTCCCTAGCGCTTAAAACCGAGATACCGTTTATTGTCCTTCTGCCCAGCCTTCATCGCTGGGCTTTTTTATGCCTACCTCACAGCTTCTAACCCATTAATCTACAATATTGCAAATAATTTCATATATTATTAGTGTGGGTATTATACTTACTGGGTTGTATGACTATACTGTTCAATAGTTGGCTAGTGAGAAGAATAAAATGGAAAAGCAAGTTTCCGACATCCGTCGGACTCTGTTGTGTATCATCGCGATAGCAATGGGGCTAAACCTATTGTTGGTCGCTTATGTCACCACGCAATACGGCGCACTCAAACGTGTTGAAACTCTGGTGGTCGAGCAGACGCCTCAGCATTTCGATATGGCCCGTAAGCTCACTGAGATAGAGAGCAGCATTGGTTACCTAGGTTTCATCCACCACTTTAAAAACTACGTCCTCAGACGCGATGACAGCTACTATCACGCGGCTATAGCCAGTTACGAGCAATCACATCAATTGCTCAGTGAACTAGCGCAGATGCAAACTACCAATGACTTCTCAACCGAAATTCAGATCCTCTCCAACACTTTAAATGAATACAAAGCCAACCTTGAACTCGCCCGCTCGCTACCCTACACCCTAACCAGTGCGGAAGTGGATGAGATCGTCGCGGTGAATGATATCGCAGCGGCGACCGCACTAAAATCAATGCAAGACTCACTGGAACCTCACTTAGCCAAAACTGCTGTCGAGGCAGAGAAGGATGTCTATCAATCCATTCGCTACACGTTAGCCTTCAACATGCTGATGATCCCCATCATATTGGGCGCAAGCTTGTATATCTTTAAGACTTCTCGACGCTCGTATCGTTTGGCTCATGAACTCAATGCGATCTTTGATGTGTCGCCTGATGGAATGCTCTACATTGAAGACAACGGCCAAATCCTCTACGCCAACAAGAAGGCTTGCCAGCTGTTTCAATACAGTTTTGAAGAGCTCACCCAGCGTAAAGTCGAAGATTTAGTTTCGCCCGAGCTAAGAGAGAAACACCAGCAATACCGTATAGACTTTATGAACAAAGCGAAACATCGCCGCATGGAGCAGCACCGCTCAAACATTCAGGGGATGTCCAAGACGGGCAAGCAGTTGGATTTGGCAGTGGCGATTGCCTCTGGCAGTGACATTAACCAGAACCGAGCCGTGTGTATCGTCCGAGACTTGCAACCAACGCTCGACCTCAAGCAGCGCGCCGAAAAAGATCACCTCACTCAACTCTACAACCGCAGTGTGATGGACGATATGTTGCGCAAAGAGCTACAAAGAAGTCACCGCACTTGCGACCCTCTCTCCGTGTTTCTGATTGATTTGGATAATTTCAAAGCGGTCAACGACCACAAGGGGCATGGGGTGGGCGATCAAGTCCTCAGACAAACCGCGCAATTTCTTCTCAATCATACTCGCGCCTATGACCATGTAGGCCGCTGGGGTGGCGATGAGTTTATTGTCCTTTGCCCGAACTTAACGCCGGCAGACGGTAAGCACTACGCTGAGAGACTACGTGACGCGTTTAACCAGCTTGAGTTCAGTCAGCACCATGACATTACGCTGAGTATCGGTATTGTCACGTCCGATGAGCAGACCCATTACAACTCGAAAAACCTGTTTACCGCAGCGGACAACGCGCTCTACCGTTCCAAAAACGAGGGCAAAAATCGCGTCTACCACATAGAAGATGCCGCGGGTTGGCTGGCAAAATGACAAACGAAAGGCGCCTAGTGGCGCCTTTCATCTTATATACCCTAGCTGCGTTTTACTCGCTATCGCGCGGCTCTATCGGTTCTTGAGACTTATCCACTGCCACATAGCCGTACTCTTCAATGCGTTTTTTCGCCGCGCTGCTGGTGAGATAGTCGACAAAGGCTTGGCTCTCGTCATCAATCGATTCCGTCTTGTACAAAATGATGAAAGGACGAGCCAGCTCATATTGGCCACTGGCAATATTGTCGTTGTTGGATTCAGTGCCTTCAAACTGAATCGCTTTGACCGAGTTATCAATCGATCCCGTCGAAATAAAACCAATCGCCTGTTTATTGTGGTTAACGATCGTTTTCACCATGCTGTTGCTGTTCACCACCAAGTTGTTCGGGCTGATATCAGACACCAAGCGGCCTTTGATCACTTTGGTAAGGCCAAGGAGACTTTCAAAACTGTAACGCGAACCTGACGAATCTTCTCGGGTCACCACTGCAATGCGTTGATCCGGGCCACCGACTTCTTTCCAGTTGGTGATCTTGCCTTTGTAGATATCAAACAACTGATCGCGCGTGACGTTTTTCACTGGGTTCGCTTGGTTGACCACAACCGCTAAGCCGTCATAGGCGATGGTTAATACAGACAACGACGCGTCGAGCTCACTTTCCGTCAAATAGCGCGAACTCATCCCCAAATCGGCCACGCCTTTTTTCACTAGCGTGATCCCAGCGGTCGAACCGACACCTTGCACCGCAATGTAAGTCTCGGGGTGGGCTTTGTTGTAATCCTCTGCCAAAACATCCATGACACGCGCGACAGAAGTCGAGCCAGAAATATTGACCTCAGCAGACCAGGCAGAAAAGGCAGAAAAGGCCACGACTGTTGACATCAAAGTGGTCAACGCAATGCGAAACATAACTTTCTCCAAACAATTAGGCAGATAACAGCCGCTATCATATTTCGATAAGATGACAATTTTGTGAAAATCGATTCAGGCGCACTGTATTCGTGATCGGTCTATGCTTAAGTACTTACTACACAGAGTGCGCATGCATGAGACTTCACGTCATGGAGTGAGAATGGGACTAGTCAGTTTGCTACAAAAACAAGCCCAAAGGCGCGCGGAAATGATCTGTAAGCATCGCAATCAAAGCTTACCCGCTGAATTTGGCAAAGCCAGCTATGAAATGGCTGGGCAAGGTGTGGTGTTCATCAAACAATTCTTTTTACTCGATTCCAACCACTGCGAATACATGTCACCAGTAGCGAAAGTGGATTGGAATGACGACCTCGGCGCTTGGCAACTCTTTATGCTGTCACAGGAAGACTCTGACCAAGAGAGTTGGACTCCTTACCCCTATCTTCCCCCTAGCCTCGACCTCACCGCCATCATGCGAGAAGTCGATAAAGATCCCAAAGCCGTATTTTGGGACTAAAAAGGGAGCCGAGGCTCCCTTAACAACACGTATCGTGCTCTTTGAGTCTATGACGCCGGGCTCTCTTGCGTTTCAGGCGCAGCGACCACATCCGCAAAGACTTGAGTCGGTTTGGCAACCAGGCTTCGCGTCTCCTGATTCACCTCATTGAGCACCACTTCAAGCACATCGCCCAATCGGTAAATCACCTCGTTGTCGATGCTCACTGTGCCTTGTTCGCCATCGCACGCGAGGCGCTCTTTGTTGGCGAGAATCAATGAGCCTGGAATAAACGCTGCTGCGCCATTTTCTAGCAGTCTCACGCGTAGCCCAGCGCGAGAAACATCGAAGATCTCTGCATGGAAAGGCGTCGCTTTTTCCACCTCTGACGCCAGTGTGCGCGCATACAACCAATCACCCACATTACGCTCAGCAATTTTATGATGCTTACGGTGCAGCGCAAGCTCTTCACCCACGGTTTCGTCTGCCATTTGTACCGGCGCTTTCCCAAGGATGTGAGCCTTAAGCATACGATGGTTAATCATGTCGCCGTACTTACGAATCGGTGAGGTCCACGTGGCGTATAAGTTTAAGCCCATCGCATAGTGCGGAAGAGGTTGATTGCCAATTTCGCTGTAAGCTTGGTATTTACGAATGCGGTTATCTAGGTAAGAGGTCTCTTGTGCCGCCAACCAGCGACGCAACTCAGCAAAACCTTCTAAGGTCGCAATAGACTCCGCCGTAAAGGGTAGCTCACCTTCTGGGTTAACCAAGTTTACCACGTCCGCGATCTTCTCTGGCTTGAAGCCGGCGTGGGTGTTGAATACACCTGAATCAAAGCTCGCTTGCAGCGTTCGACCCGCACAAATGTTGGCGGTGATCATCGCTTCTTCCACTAAACGGTTCGCGCAGCGGCGCATATCCGCATGAATGGCAACCACATCGTTGTCTTCACTCAACTCGAAGCGGTAGTCAGGACGGTCGGGGAACACAACCGCGTACGTCTCACGCCATTGCGCACGTGCCAATGAGAACTGGTAGAGATCTTGAACCACTTGCGCAATGGTCTCATCCGGTTGCCAATTGTCGCAGTGGCCGGTCTCTAACCAATCAGATAGCTGGTCATACACCAAACGCGCATGAGACTGAATGTGCGCGGCAAAGAACTGAATGTCATCACCGATGACGCCATCTTGACTTACCGTCACACGACAGCACAGCGCCGGGCGCTGCTCACCTTCAATCAAAGAGCAGAGATCATCGGCAAGATCACGCGGCAACATTGGGATGTTGCGCCCAGGCAAGTAAATGGTGAAACCACGCTCACGCGCGACTTTATCCATCTCACTATCCGGAGTGATGTACGCGGTAGGATCGGCAATCGCGATCGTCAGTTCAAAATCGCCCGATTCCGTTTTCTTCGCGTACAACGCATCGTCCATATCTTTGGTCGACGCGCCATCAATCGTCACAAACGGAACGTCAGTCATATCGACACGCTCAAGGTCAGCGTCGTCTTTGAGTTCCCAGTGGTCGATACCTGCTGGCTCACTGTTGGGCAAGTCATTTTGCGCTAACGTCACCCACCACGGCGCAATTTTGTCGTCTGCATCGGTGATTTTTTGTGAGATTTCAACAAAAAAGCCATTGTCACCCTTGAGCGGGTGACGGATTAAGTGAGCAACAACCCAGTCGCCCTCTTTCAAATCATCGCTTTTAATGCCTTTACGCGTTTTCGCTTTCAGAGACAACTTTTTCAACTGAGGATGATCCGGCGCAACGTTCAGTTTGCCTTTGAACCATTTCACACGGCCGATGAAGCGCGTTAAGCCCTGCTCCAATAGCTCTTCCGGTTCAGCGACTTCGCGCTCTTTTTCAGTACGAATGATGGCTTTGACTTTATCCCCATGCATACATTTTTTCATGTACGGTGGTGGAATAAAGAAGCTGGTCTTGCTGTCGACTTCGAGAAAGCCGAACCCTTTCTCGGTGGCTTTAATCGTGCCTTCTTTTTTCGGAAGGGTTTCTTGGATTTGCTGCTTTAGCTGAGCGAGTAGCGGATTGTCTTGGAACATGGATACATTTCTAAGCAAAAAAATTGCGCACACTATAACATTGCCGCATCGACCAAACCACCTCACGCCGATGACAAGCGAGCAAAAGCCGCGCAAAGCGCTGAAAAAGGCAGCGATGATGACGCTTTCATGAACACCCAGTTCAGTTTTGAGAACTTTTTGTGATGAAACTCAAGTTTTTCTGGCTTTTGTTATGTTTTTCAGGAATAATTCGCACCCTTGTTTACGTCCCTAGTGGCTTGATGCGATTTACGACTCATCCGCATCTGAACGGAATCAGCTCTTTCTGGATTGATATTGGAATTGGTAGAGCTCATGGGACCTTTAGTTGAATTAATATAGTAGGATCCCAATGACAGATTCTGTAATCAAGTTTAGTGACTTGTCACTGAACGACGCCATCCTATCCGCTCTAGACGGAATGGGCTTTGTATCTCCAACTCCTATCCAAGCAGCAGCAATCCCTCACCTGATGGAAGGCTCTGACGCACTAGGTAAAGCACAAACCGGTACCGGTAAAACAGCCGCTTTCTCTCTACCTTTGTTGAACAAACTTGACCTTGCTCAGCGCAAGCCTCAAGCGATCGTTCTTGCTCCTACCCGTGAACTGGCTATCCAGGTTGCAGCGGAAGTGAAAAACCTCGGTAAAAACATCCAAGGTCTAAAGGTATTGGAAATCTACGGTGGTACGTCCATCGTTGACCAAATGCGAGCGCTTAAAAATGGCGCGCACATCATCGTCGGTACTCCAGGTCGTGTTCAAGATCTGATTAACCGCGACCGTCTTCACCTCGATGAAGTACACACCTTTGTCCTTGATGAAGCAGATGAAATGCTCAACATGGGCTTTGTTGACGATGTAACGGCTATCATGGAGCACGCGCCTTCATCTGCACAGCGCGTTCTTTTCTCTGCGACTATGCCTCCAATGTTGAAAAACATCGTTGAGCGTTTCCTTCGTGAGCCTGTGATGATCGACGTCGCGGGTAAGAACCACACCGTTGATAAAGTAGAGCAGCAATTCTGGGTAGTGAAAGGCGTAGAAAAAGATGAAGCAATGTCTCGCATGCTTGAAACAGAAGAGACAGATGCCTCTATCGTGTTCGTTCGTACTCGTCAAGATACTGAGCGTTTGGCTGACTGGTTGTCTGCACGTGGCTTTAAAGCGGCGGCGCTGCACGGCGACATCCCTCAATCATTGCGTGAGCGCACGGTAGATCACATCAAACAGGGTGTGATTGATATTCTGGTTGCGACCGACGTTGTCGCTCGTGGTCTTGATGTACCACGTATCACACACGTATTTAACTACGACATCCCATTCGATGTTGAGTCCTACATCCACCGTATCGGCCGTACTGGTCGTGCTGGACGTAAAGGTAAAGCGATCCTGCTTGTGCGCACTAACCAAATGCGCATGCTACGCACCATCGAGCGCGTGACTAAATCTTCTATGGAAGAGATTCAACTGCCACTGCGTGACCAAGTTGCCCAAGCGCGCCTTGTAAAACTTGGTGAAGAACTTGCTGGTGAGAAAGAGCACAAGTCTCTAGACAAATTTGCGGAACTGGTTGAACAGCTTCAAACCACGTTAGAGATTGACGCAAGCACGCTAGCGGCTATCTTACTGAAACGTCAGCAAGGTAAACGCCCGCTATTCTACATTGGTGAAGATCCAATGGTTGAAGCAATTGAGCGTGACAAGCAACGTCGTAAAGAGCGCCGTGAAGGTGGCCGTGATGGTCGTCGCGAAGGTGGTCGTGAGCGCAACTTTAACACCCAAGATTGGGATACTTACCAATTGCAAGTGGGTCGCGAGCAAGGCGTACAAGTGAAAGACATCGTTGGCGCATTGGCGAACGAGTTGGGTCTAACTAAAGGCTCTATCGGTGCGATCAAGCTGGCTCAAGGCGAAACGTACGTTCAGTTGCCAAAAGCGATGTCTTCTGACACGGCAAGCAAACTTCGCAAGCTGCGTATTCGTCAAAAGCAAGTGGATGCAGTGGTCTGTGATTTTGACGACTTCCGCGAGCCTCGTGGACGTCGTGACGGTGGTCGCCGTGAAGGCGGACGTCGCGAAGGTGGCTTTGGTGGTCACCGTGGTCGTGATGGCAACCGCGAAGGTGGTTACCGTGGCAACCGTGAAGGTGGTCGTGGTCATCGCGAAGGCGGCCGTGATGGCGAACGCCGTTTCGACCGTAACCGTGGTGGTGATCACCGTGGTAATTACCGTGGCGAACGCGGCCATGGTAAAGCACGCCACTCTGAAGCTTAATCTTCATTGGTTAAATAAGAAAAAGGTACGCATTGCGTACCTTTTTTTGTGTCTTTTGTTGTTAGAATTGGACCGTTTGACCTGGCAATCAGGCCGTTCGACCAAAAATGTATTTATCCATCATGGCCACCATTTTGCCAATTTCTGGTTTCGTAATGGTGTCATTCGCGCCAAGTGCCAGTGCTTTTGCTCGGTTGTCCTCACTCATCAAAGAAGAGAACATCACGATGGGGATCGATTGATACGCTTCGCTCTCTCGAAGGCGTTTAACTAAGTGCATGCCATCCATACGAGGCATCTCTACATCCGTCACCACACCATCGATCAACTCGTTGACCGGTAAGTTTTCCTCTTTCGCCACTTCAATCAAATTCATCAGCTTGTCGTGTGCTTCACCACCATCTTTACAGGCAATGATGTTATAGCCAGATGAACTCAAGGTATCTTGGATTAGAGAGCGGATAAAAGCAGAGTCATCGACCACCATGATGGTTTTGCCATTACGTTTGGTGATCATCCGTTGGTTCATATCGACGCTCTTATCTTCTTTCACGTCGTATTTATCCATAGACAATTCTGGGTTAATGTCGGCAATGATTTTTTCAAAGTCGAGGATCATGATGAGGTTGCCATCTTTACGAACCACCGCAACAACGCAGTCTTGTTCGCCCGCTTCTAAAAACTGGCTTGGTGACTCCACGTCATTCCAAGAAATACGGTGAATGCGACTGATACTGTCAATCAAAAAACCATTGGTCATATTGTTGAAGTCAGTGACAATAACAAACTTTCGAGCGAGATCTGGGTTGGTCGGGACACCGAGCCAGCCAGCCAAATCGACCAGCGGGGTCAAAATATCACGTGATGAAAATACGCCCACCATATGCGGCTGTGCGTTGGGGTAATCGGTGGTTTCCGGCACCTGAATCACTTCGCGTACTTTGGCGACGTTGATACCGTAATAACACGTTTTGGTTTTACCATTTGGGAGCTGTTTTTCTAAATGAAATTCAATGATTTCCAGCTCATTGGTACCGCTCTCAGTGAGTATCGTACTGCTAGATACGCTCATAATGACTTATTGCCTGCTCTCAACTTGAAGATATACGCCTTTTTAACCGCTATTCACGCTTTTGTAAATTTCCACCCCGTAGGTTCGACGTAGGAATAACCAAGTTTGCGTCGATTCCGTGACGAATAGCGAGGTCTGTGCGTTGCGGTACTTTTAGTGTAGACAGGATTGTCAGCATGATCACTGAAAAATCATCACGCTAATCAATCCAAATCTGCCTGAGCAAAAAGTCCGCCCTATGAGAGCGACAACTTTTTCACCGTGTGACGCTCGACCAAGGTCGGCTCTAGTTGCACCACTTGGCTCTCCTCGACGCTGTTTTCAAGGCGCTGCAATAGTGCCTCGACCGCTGCTTTGCCGAGTCGATACTTAGGTTGGTGGATGGTGGTTAAAGCGGGTGTCATAAAACGAGCGATATGAATATCGTCATACCCGATGATTGAGAGCTGATCCGGAATTTTGATCCCTAACTCGGCTGCAGCGTTAATCACGCCAAGTGCCATCATGTCATTGCAGACAAAAATCGCACTGGGCAGCGGCCCTTTCTCGACCATCTTATGCAGTGCGTTGTAACCGCCTTCACACTCAAAGTCCCCTTCGATGATCCAGTTCGCTTTGAACTCATTGCCCGCTTCGTTCATCGCGCGTTTATACCCTTCATAGCGCATCTGCGCTTGGTGTTTTGCCAGTGGCCCGGTGATACACCCCACCTGAGTGTGGCCACAATCAATCAAATATTTCGCTGCTAAATAGCCGCCGCGCAAAGAGTTATCTTGAATCTTGTCGCTGGTAAACAGCATCGGGCCCCAATCCATAACGACAACGGGGATGTCTGGGTATTTGTCGAAGATATCAATGCGCTCACCTTCAAGCGAAGAGCACATCAGAATCAGCCCATCCACACGCTTTTGCAGCAGAGTATTGATGGATTGACGCATCCGCTCATGATCGCCTTCGGTATTACACAAGATCAGGTTATAGCCTTGATGATAGCAGCTGCGCTCTACACCCTTGACCACCTCACCAAAAAACGGGTTCGTCGAGGTCGTCACCAGCATACCGATGGTGTTGGTGCGATTGACTTTAAGACTGCGCGCAAGCGCCGATGGCGTGTAATTGAGCTGAGAAGCGGCTTGATTGACGCGCTCGGAGATCGCTTCACTCACAAAACGCGATTGGTTGATCACATGGCTAACCGTAGAGGTTGAGACCCCTGCCAGTTTGGCAATATCTTTCATGGTCGCCATATCATCGTCTCCTTACTACAGCGATATTATGGCTGCCGACCCGGCAGCCATCTAGACAAGCTAGACTCGCTCAGCAAGGAACGCCTCCACCTCTTGACGACTAGGAATCGACGTTTGCGCGCCAAACCGTGTCACGGAGAGCGCCGCCGCTGCATGAGCGAACCTAATCGAAGATTCTAGAGGCAAATCCTCCAATAAGCCAGTGACCAAGGCCCCATTAAAGGTATCCCCTGCGGCTGTGGTATCCACGGCCTCTACGCGAAAGCCTGGGATAAGCTCCCCCCGTCCATTTTGACTGAGCCATACGCCCTTAGCACCCAGCGTAATTAACACGATCTCAATGCCTTTCTGGTGCAAGGCATTCGCGGCTTGCTGCGCTGAGGCATCATCGGTCACTGTGATCCCCGTCAGCACTTGCGCTTCGGTCTCATTTGGGGTGATGACATCCACGCACGCCAACAACTCATCACTGAGCTCCTGCGCAGGGGCCGGGTTTAAAATGACATTGGTGCGCGCTTCTTTGGCAATGCGGGCGGCTTTCTCAATGCCGCACATCGGGGTTTCCAATTGCATTAATAGATAGTGAGCTTGACGAATCGCTTGGCAATCTCCGTTGTCTATCGCGCCTGCAATCAGCTTCGCGTTTGCTTCCGCTGAGATGCAAATGCTGTTTTCACCGCTGTCAGCCACTTGGATCATCGCAATCCCAGTCGGACAGTTAGGTTGCATTTTTACGCCAGAGATGGTGATTTTATCCAACTTAAAACTCTCACGGATGTTGATGCCAAACGCATCATCGCCGACACATGCGATAAATCCGACATCCGCATTGAGCCGAGCGGCCGCTACCGCTTGGTTGGCGCCCTTGCCACCAGGAATGACTTGATAATGTCGACCGTGCAGCGTCTCACCTGGACGCGGGAAAGAAGGCACCTGAAGAACATGGTCAGCGTTAACACTACCCAATACCACTAACTTATTCATAGAAAATTCCTCGGTTCGAGTGAACCTTGTTTCGAGTTACGCTAAATACCTTTTCACTCACAAGGATGACTCTCGCTCGGTTTTATCAAGACTAAGCCTTGTGAGTGCAAAGGTATTCGCCCTCCTACTCCCCTTCAGGCAAAGGAAGTAGGAAGGCACGCACGATAACCATGCGTTATTTCATGACGTGATTACTTAGTCACAACTTTCAACGGTACTGGGATGTAAGCTTCAACACTTTCACCTTTTAGCACTTTCGCTGCGGTCTCGATGCCCAATGCACCAATCAGATCCGGTTGCTGAGCAATGGTTGCCGCCAATTTGCCACGGTTAACCGCTGCAATACCGTCGTCTGTGCCATCAAAACCAACGATCATCACCTCTTTACCCGATGCTTCGACCGCGCGCAGTGCACCCAGTGCCATCTCATCGTTTTGGGCGAAGACGGCTTGCACATCTGGGTTTGCTGCCAGCAAGTTTTCCATTACGTTCAAACCTTTAGTACGGTCGAAATCCGCTGGCTGACTGGCCAACAGTTCCATTTCGCTGCCTTTCACCGCGTTCATGAAACCCTCACCACGCTCGCGCGCTGCAGAAGTACCTGCGATACCTTCAAGCTGAATCACTTTGGCTTTCATGCCCACTTTTTCGACGATGTAGTTACCCGCAAGCTCGCCCCCTACAACGTTATCTGACGCAATGTGACTGACAACCTCACCACGGCTTGCACCGCGGTCAAGCGTCAGCACAGGGATATTGCTGCGGTTGGCCATACGAATCGCGTTCGATACCGCATCAGAATCGGTTGGGTTGATTAAGATCGCTTTGACGCCACGTACCGTAAGATCTTCCACGTTGGAGAGCTCTTTACTTGGGTCATTTTGCGAGTCCAGAACGATCAGTTCATAACCCAACTCTTTTGCCTTCGCTTCCGCGCCATCTTTCATGGTGACAAAAAATGGGTTATTCAACGTTGAGAGGACAATCGCCATTGTGTCTTGCGCATGAGCGGCAACAGACACAGTGGATGACAGCAGAGTAGCAGAGATAAGAGTTGCTAGTTTTTTCATTGTTTTAGTCCTTTATGTAGGGGGAGACTCGAAGTGCGACCACGACGAGTCAGAGTTAACCTAATTACTTGTTTTTGTTATCGACCAGTACCGCAAGTAGAATCACTACGGCCTTAGCGATCATTTGGTAGTAAGAGGAGACATCGAGCAAGTTCAGCGCATTGTTCAAGAAACCAATGATCAGCGCGCCAATCAAGGTGCCCATGATTCGCCCTTTACCACCCATTAAGCTGGTACCACCTAATACCACCGCTGCGATGGCATCCAGCTCATAGCCCATACCTGCCGTCGGTTGTGCTGACGACAAGCGAGAAGTGATGATGATCCCTGCCAGTGCCGCCAACAGACCACAGATGGCGTACACTCCGATTTTCACTCGGTCGACGTTAATGCCCGATAAGCGAGTGGCCGACTCATTACCGCCCAGCGCGTAGACGTAACGACCAAAACGAGTGTGATTGAGTAGATACCACGCCGCTGCAAATACCACGACCATTAACCAGACCGGAACAGGGATCCCTAAGGCGTAGCCCGTACCAAACCAAGCGAACGCATCGGCGGTATCGGTAAAGCCCGTTGAAATAGGGCGACCATCGGTGTACACCATAGTGACGCCACGCAAAAGAGTCATGGTGACCAAGGTTGCGATAAACGCCTGCACCTTACCTTTGGCAATGATGATCCCACTGATCGCGCCCAGCGCCGCCCCCGCCAGCAGTGCGGTTGGCACGGCGACAAGGACCGGAACTTCCAGTGCAATCATGCTCGCGGCAAAAGCACCACATAAGGCCAGCACAGAGCCAACGCTCAAATCGATGCCCGCGGTTAAAATCACCAGCGTCATCCCCACCGCAATGATCGCATTGACCGAGGTTTGGCGAAGAATATTTAAAATGTTATCAAGGGTGAAAAAGTTCGGGTTTAAGAACGACACCACGACAATCAAAAACAGCAGGGCAATCAAAGATTTCTGTTCGATCAACCACTCTTTGCTCAGCAGCTTTTTGCTGTGGCTTGGGTTCGCTTTAGTTAGGGTTTTGCTGCTCATGCTGCATCCTCAATACGCTTTTTACCGACGGCACACGCCAGTAGTGTTTCCTGGTCTGCCTCTTTGGCATCAAATTCGCCGCTAATTCGGCCCTCGTGCATCACTAAAATGCGATCACTCATTCCGAGCACTTCTGGCATTTCCGACGACACTAAGATGATGCTCATCCCATCGGCTTTAAATTTATTAATCAGTTGGTAGATCTCTTTCTTGGCGCCGACATCCACGCCGCGTGTTGGCTCATCGAGAATCAGCACTTTAGGCTTGGTCATCAAGCCTTTCGCAATCGCTACTTTTTGCTGATTGCCGCCCGATAAGTTGCCAATGATCTGCTCTCGACTTGGCGTCTTGATGTTAAACAGACGAATAAAATCATCGACGGCAATCACTTCATCGCCATGCTGAATACGCCCGCCCTTGGTGAGCTTATCCAATGAACAGAGCGACATGTTCTCTTTGACAGAAAGCCCAAGCACCAGTCCATCGCCTTTACGATCTTCAGAGATATAGGCAATACCATTCGCCAGCGCATCTTGTGGGTTTTCTGGATTGACCGTTTTGCCATTGAGATTGATCACACCGCGCTCACTTGGCAGCGCACCGTAGATCACTTTCATCAGCTCGGTACGTCCAGCGCCCATCAGGCCAGAAACGCCCAAGATTTCACCTTGGTTTAAGGTAAAACTGACATCTGAAACGCCCGAACCGGTCAGACCAATCACTTCCAAACAGACCTTGCCATGCGTGACCGCGATGCGTGGGTACTGCTCGTCCAATTTGCGTCCGACCATCATCTCAATCAGGCCATCTTCATCGGTATCAGACACCGGACATTCACCAATGAACTTGCCATCACGCAGCACGGTAATGTCATCACAAATCTGGAAAATTTCCTTGAGGCGATGGGAGATATAGACAATGCCGCAACCCTGATCGCGCAGTTCATTGATCACCGCAAACAGCGATTCCGTTTCGGTATCTGTTAAGGCATCGGTCGGTTCATCCATAATGATGACTTTGGATTCGAATGAGAGCGCCTTGGCGATTTCCACCATTTGCTGCTCACCCAAACTCAACTCACCCAACAACTGCTTCGAGCTGTGTTTCACGTTCAAGCGGCGCAACAATTTATCCGCTTCCGCGTACATGGTGTCCCACTGAATCCGCCCCAACGCAGAGGTAAATTCGCGACCTAAGAAGATGTTTTCCGCAATCGTCAACTCAGGGATCAGGTTCAGCTCTTGGTGAATAATGCTGATGCCTGCTTGTTGTGAGTCCCTTGGTCCTTTAAAAGCCGCGGGTTGGCCCTGATAGTGGATGGTTCCGCTATCTTTGGTGTAGATGCCGGTCAGGACTTTCATCAAGGTTGATTTGCCTGCTCCATTCTCCCCCATCAGCGCCATCACTCGGCCTGGGTACACATTGAGACTGGCGCGATCTAGGGCTTTGACCCCAGGAAACGCTTTGTCGATGTCACTCAGTTGTAAGATAGCTTGAGACATAATTGTTCCTGTCTTTGTGCAGCGTCACCGCGTCACACGATGTCGCCAACGTCATGATGGTTAAAACACGACGCCCGATTGGAAGATAACATTGGCATACGGTGTACATTCACCCGTACGCACAATCGCACGACTGCGCTCGCTACGCTGTTTAAACGCTTCATGAGAGAGGGTGTGCACTTCGATTGTCTTACCTGACGTGCGACGCTCCTCATCGATCAACGCCATCAATGCTTGATGATGCTCAGGGCTGACTTCGGCAAACTCTTGCGCCACGATCACTCCTTCAATCTGCGCTTCACTTAGCCAGACACGCACCGTATCTAAAAAGCTGGGCACGCCATAAGTCAGCGCCAAATCGATGCGCTGCACCGACTCTGGAATAGGTAAACCGGCATCACACACGGTGATTTCATCGGTATGGCCGAGTGTCGCCGCTAGGTGGGACAACTCCGCATTCAGTAGGGAACTTTTTTTCATGTAGGGAACCTTTTTCTCGTTCATCGTTTCACTGGCCGTGGGCTTCTCTTACCGGAAACAGCGCGATCACATCGCGTTAATACCCCTGACGCTGATTGAAGCATTGTTTAAAACACCTTGCTTCAATCAACCTTGTAAACGCCATCGAAACGTTTCGATGAGATAATAGAACGCTCAGTGATGAATGCGATACCTCTGCGTTGAGAGTGTGAGAATGATCGATAGAAACAAGCAACACGCCAACAAAAAAGTGATCGCATTCACTTTCAAGACGGTCGGCTCAGACACGTTTTATCGATGCGGTGAATAGATAAGTATAAAAAGTAACCCAGAATAAAAGAGAAAAGGCGCGACCCATCGTTGACTCACATCAATGACTGGCCGCGCCCTAATGAGAGGGGAATGCGTTTAAACGCGCTCCTCAAGTGCAATGTTGTTGTTTGCCCAAAGTAACGCTTGCAAACGGTTTTTTGCGTTGATTTTCTTGAAGATATTGTGCAAGTGGGTCTTCACTGTGTTCTCACTGACGAACAGTTCATCGGCGATCTGTAAGTTAGACGCCCCATGCCCAAGCAGACGCATGATCTCTTTTTCTCGCTTGGTCAAACTGGCGTAGGATTGCGACGTGGTCACGGTGTTAGCACAGCGAAAGTGTTCGATGTAATCCTGGGCCAGTTTACGAGACAGCCACATCTCATCTTGCATGATCTTTTCCATGCCTTTGAGAAGCAGCGATAAATCGTCATCGTTATAAAACACGCCCACCAAGTTGCGCCACTTGAAGAGTTGCGTAGAAGGCACCTCTTGTGGGCAGTTAATCACGATCTCACGCGAAACATGGTCATTGTTCGTTTTTGCTTGGCTGTACAGTTCAAACTTTTCTTCGTCGATGTACTGAAAATCGAAGAGTACAAAATCACCTAACAAGCTGCTATCGAAGTGTCCCGACTGCAAATCTTCCATGGTGACAATGTTCACTTTGAGGTGTAATCCCTGCTCAAGAGAATCTCGAAACAGTTTTGATTGCATACTTACGTCTGATAAAAGCGTAATTTGGTAGTGATGTCCATTTGTCATAGCAATAGTCCTAGCTCAACCCATTCACAATTTAAAACTATCGTTTAGCTCAGATTAGTCAACGTGGTTGATTGAGACATCCCTCAAGTTTTATACGCAATTACTCTAATATTCAGATGTTTATATTGATTATCTCATTTTTAAGAATCGAAACAGATCGGTTTTAACCTTGTGATCTTTCTCTCAAGTGCCATTTCAGCGTGCCAGAAAGTAGCAATAAAACCAAAAAGAGTAGACCTGAGCTCCCTCCACCACCGCCACTTGATGGAGAGGACGTCGTTTCAGTGCTGTAGACCAAACGACGCTGGCCATTGCTTGTCACCACATAGGTTTTTGGCGTTTCTTGCCCGTTAATGACCCGCTCGATCCAATCCTGATAATCGTACACATCGGTAAAAACCGAAGTCACACTCACCGATTGATCACCACACTGAGAAGGACCAAAACTGGTGATCCCCACCTGAACAAACTCTACGCCGTTGTCCCAATAGACAGGGCCTCCGGAATCGCCACTGCACGTCGAGTTTCGGTAACCGGCTGAGATCTCACCACTGAAACAGAGTTGTTTGCTGGTAATATTACTGCCAAACTCGCTACGGCAAGTGGCGGTGGAGACGGAGTCCAGCGTCGTATCTCGCGCTTGCGTGCCGCCATCTGCACCGCCTTCGATCAAGCCATGCCCGACGGCTTTAAAGGTATCGCTTTCACCAAAGCTATTGTTGACTGTTGAATTGATAAGGTAGGTGTAGTCGCTTGCACTGACCGCCGTTTCCAGCTTGATGATAGCAATGTCATTTGGCCAAAGCGCCGCTTCACTGTTTTGGTAATTATCGGGGTAATAGAACTCGCTTGCGCGCGCTTGTTCTGCGTTGAGAAAATCATCCTCATCATCAAGCCTCGGCGCGACAACGGTGTAGAGCATTAAATCATCATCACCATAAATGCAGTGCGCCGCCGTTAATACGTAACGGCTGTTGATGAGTGTCGCGCCGCAAAAAGAGGAAGGTTGATAGACGCTGTCCGTTTTATAAAACAAGCTGGCAAAGGTGGGGTAATCCGTTAGATCGGTCGTCGTGCCATTGACAATATACGGCGAGATTTCTGCTGCATTTACACAGGCGGTGGACACCATCAGCGCCCACCCTGCCACTCTCCATCGACCCATCATGCTCATCCCTCACGACACTCTACTCAATAAGTTTAGTTTACGAGTGTCGCTTGTGAGAAGATCGACGCCGTTTATGCGTGACGATGTTTACCAAACAGAATAAGTGTCAATAAGGAGAAGAAGCCAAGGCTACCGCCGCTACCAGAGGAAGAGGTGGTTGTTGTATCTGACACGACATCTGCGCTATCAATCACCGTACCGCTGCTCGTTTGGTATAAAGTCCGTGTACCATTTGACGTGGTCACATAGTACTTGGCGGTCTCACCGCCACTGATCACCGACTGAATCCAACTATCGTAGTCATACACCTCAGTAAATACGGAAGAGTAGTCATAAGCCTTCGCTCCACACGTTTTGAATCCCCAACTGGTGATCCCAATTTGCACGTAGGCGGCACCATTGTACCAAAACACTGGTCCACCAGAGTCCCCTTCGCATGTGGAGTTTTTGTAGTTACCGGACACTTCCCCATCAAAACAGAGCTGTTTGTCGGAAATGCTCGAATCGCAGGTCGAACTTGGTGAGATGATATCGAGAGAGGTAGCTTGGAGGTAGCCACTGCTGGATTGATTCCCCTCAATTAAACCATGACCGATAGCGATAAAATTATCGCTCGATTTCGATTCAACATACGTATTGTTGGCTATGCTGTTGAGCGAAGCACTGTAGTCTGGATTACCACTGATCGTTGATTCAAGTTTTAAGATCGCGATGTCGTCTGGCCAAGGGGCGGAATCAACATAAGTGTCCGGATAATAGTACTCTTTCACTCGGTATTTATTGGACGTGCTCAAATAGTCGGCCGTATCTTGGAGTTGGGGAACCACCCAGTAGTGAAGCATCTCACTCTCGGCACCGTACACACAATGCGCCGCTGTCAGCACGTACTCAGCGTTGATGACCGTCGCGCCGCAGCGATAACCATAGTAGGCGTCATCATCAAAATATAAACTCGAAAATGAGGGATAGCTGCTTACTGAAACATCATCACCATTCACTATATAAGTAGACACATCGGCGGCATAGAGCGGGGTCGCGAGCGTGACACCCAATAAGAGAAATACGTTTTTCATTCAATACATCCTTGAAACAGCAGCCTTGATTCTACCCAATTATTGATACAAAAAAACCTCTCCGCAGAGAGGTTTATTCACAATGTCTATCATTTAACCATGATCAACCGCGATAGTATCTCTGCGGTACAAACGGCATTTTTTCTACTGTCATGGGCAGTTTTTTACCACGAACCTCGGCAAACAGAGTGGTGCCGATGCTGGCTAGATCGGCGCGGACATACGCCATAGAGACGGGCTTGCCGGCATTCGGGCCTGCGGTTCCGCTGGTGACGATGCCGATTTTGTTGTCTGATTCATCAAATAACTCAGTGCCTTCACGAACCGGCGCTTTGGTTTGACCCACAAGACCGACGCGCTTGCGCGAGACATCTTTCGATTCAATTTGACCAAGAATAATGTCGGCTCCTGGGAAGCCCCCTTCTCGCTCGCCGCCGATGCGTCGCACTTTCTGGATGCCCCAAAGCAAACTAGCCTCAACCGGTGTCGTGGTCGGGTCAAGATCATGGCCGTATAGGCATAGACCACACTCTAAGCGCAAAGAATCGCGCGCGCCTAGGCCAATCCATTCTACCTCCTCTTCCGCCGTTAAACGGGTCGCCAACTCCTGCGCGTGTGAGTTCGGCACCGAGATTTCAAATCCGTCTTCGCCAGTGTAGCCGCTTCGGCTGATCACGCACTCCACACCCAATAAGTTGAGGCGTTTGACATCCATAAAGACCATATTCGCTACATCAGGGTTGAATCTTGCCAATACGTCCACCGCTTGCGGGCCTTGAATCGCAAGTAAGGCGCGATCTTCAATCACCTCCAGCTCCACACCCGATGGCAGATGGGCTTGCAAGTGATCGATGTCTTGCTGTTTGCATGCTGCATTAACTACGACAAACAAGTGATCGCCTAAATTGGCCACCATTAAGTCATCCATAATGCCGCCGTTGTCGTTGGTAAAAAACGCGTAGCGCTGATTGCCTACAGGCAAATCAATGATATCGACAGGAACCAAAGACTCAAGGAAGGCCGCAGCCCCTTCACCATGCAATCGCAATTGTCCCATGTGGGACACATCAAAAAGTCCGGCAGCGTCTCGGGTATGAAGATGCTCTTTCTTAACGCCGAGTTTGTATTGCACAGGCATATCATAGCCAGCGAACGGCACCATCTTTGCGCCCGCTTCAACATGCAGAGTATGAAGAGGGGTTTTCAGTAATTCTTGAGTCATTGTTGTCTCCATGTGATCCGGTCCGTTTTCCTTGAGAGGAAACCTTGTTTCCAATAATAAACACGACGATGGCGAGAATGCACCCTAAATAAGAGCGGGAGAGGTGAAAGTGTGACATTTAACATTAAATTCACAACAAGGCATCATCAATAAAAACGCCGCCTTGAGCAAGATTCGATCAAAGCGGCGTTATTCTACGCATAAACAACACAAAAGCAAACGTTTGCTTTCACTATAAGAAATTTACATTTGATTCACGTTATTTGGCAGTCACCCACAAAATATGCGCGTCTTGCTCACTGGTTGAGATCAACATGTGGCCCATATTGGCGTCATAATAGACGCTGTCACCTACCGTCAACTCAATCGGTTCATAAAACTCTGAGTAGAACCGAACCGTGCCCGATAAGATCAATAGAAACTCTTCACCATCATGACGAACCCAGTCACTGTACTCTTCAAAACGCCTTGCGTGGACGCGGCTTTTGAAAGGCATCATCTTTTTATTGGACAATTGAGTAGCCAGCAATTCGTGTTCATACGTCTGCGTGGGGTGCGGTTTGCCGTGCCCAACTCGCGTGACATCTCTTCGCCCTGTTGCGACCTTTTTTCTAGGCGGTTCAAAGAGTTGTGGCATATCTATCGCCAACCCCGATGCCAACTTTTGCATCGCTTGGAAAGTTGGTGATATTTGCTCGTTCTCAATTTTACTGAGCGTTGAACGCGCGAGCCCAGTGCGTTGACTGGCTTCCTCAAGCGTGATGCCTAACTTGCTACGAATCTCTTTGATGCGCTCGCCTAACTTAAGCGGCTCGATGTTTTGATCACCCGCTTCCTTCGCTAGGGTGATGGACGGGTACTCATCGTAGATATCTTCTGACATGTTTCCCTCAGTCATACTTTCTTCACTTCCTATTTGGATTTCATTGTGCCCCAAGGTCGTACAACTGGAAAGGTGAGGATAGGAAATATAGTGTGCACTCGTTAACAAAAACCGCAAGCGTGTTTCCAATAGGAAATTTTTGGTTGATTGTTGATGCAACTCCCGCTATGTTACCAACTTGTTAGTTGTCGAGATGCATTTTTACCCCAGTGTTTCGCGCCATTTTTGCGACCAAGTTGGGTTTTCCCCTCTCTTTTCGGGGCATGGATTTACACAAAATTTAGTCAGCACGCTGACGACTCAATTGGAAGGTCATCGACTATGAACAACACCTATCACAATCATCGCTTAGAGAATTTTTTCTCAACTCAACTCAGTGCCACCGACGATGCCGTCTTTGCCGGTATCCAAGCGGAGCTGTCTCGACAAAACGAACAGATCGAGTTGATCGCTTCAGAAAACATTGTGTCAAAAGCGGTGATGCAGGCTCAAGGCACCTGTCTAACCAACAAATACGCAGAAGGTTACCCAGGTCGCCGCTACTACGGTGGCTGTGAGCATGTCGATACGGTCGAGGCCATCGCTATCGAACGCGCTAAAAAACTTTTTCAGTGTGAATACGCAAACGTTCAACCTCACTCTGGCGCACAAGCAAACGGCGCCGTCATGCTCGCACTGCTGCAACCGGGCGATACCATTTTAGGCATGTCTCTTGATGCAGGCGGCCACCTCACACACGGCGCAAAACCTGCGCTATCGGGTAAATGGTTCAACGCAGTGCAATATGGGGTGGATCGCGACACACTCGAAATCAATTACGACGATGTCCGAGCACTGGCAAAAGCGCATCAACCGAAGCTTATCATCGCCGGTGGCAGCGCCATTCCTCGTACGATTGATTTTGCCCAGTTTCGCGCGATTGCTGACGAAGTCGGCGCTTTACTAATGGTAGACATGGCACACATCGCCGGTCTTATCGCTACTGGCGCGCACCCAAGCCCTCTTCCCTATGCTGATGTCGTCACCACAACGACGCACAAAACCCTACGCGGCCCACGTGGTGGCATGATTTTGACCAATGATGAAACCATCATCAAAAAGATTAACTCTGCCGTGTTCCCAGGGCTGCAAGGCGGACCGTTGATGCATGTTATTGCAGCGAAAGCGGTGGCGTTTGGTGAAGCACTCGGGCCAGAGTTTAAGACTTATATCAATTCGGTGATCAGCAACGCAAAAGTTCTTGCCGAGGTATTGCAAACTCGCGGGTGTGACATTGTGACAGGCGGAACGGACACGCATTTGATGCTCGTCGACCTAAGGCCAAAAGGGTTAAAGGGTAACAAAGCAGAAGAAGCGCTTGAGCGTGCCGGGATCACATGTAACAAAAATGGCATCCCATTCGATTCTGAGAAGCCTATGATTACATCGGGCATTCGATTGGGAACGCCTGCGGGAACCAGCCGCGGCTTTGGCGCTGAAGAATTCAAACTTATCGGACAATGGATTGGTGATGTTCTGGACGGGTTAGTCGATAACCCTGAAGGAAACACAGAAGTAGAGCAACGCGTTCGCAAAGAAGTGAAAGCCTTGTGTCATCGCTTCCCACTGTACCAATAATCAATTTTATCTTAGTTATTTTGGAGATTAAGCAATGGACAAAACACTGAAGTTTGCAGATAGCCATGAGTGGGTACGTGACAACGGTGATGGCACTGTAACTATCGGTATTTCTGAGCACGCTCAAGAAATGCTTGGCGACGTGGTCTTCGTCGACCTACCGGAAGTAGAAGACGAGATTGAAGCCGGCGACAGTTTCTCGTTGGTTGAATCGGTTAAGGCCGCTTCTGATATTTACGCGCCGATCACCGGTGAAATCATCGAAATCAACGAAGAGCTCGAAGACAGCCCAGAGCTAATCAACGAAGAACCGTATGAAGGCGGCTGGATCGTCAAAGTGAAGATGTCTGATCCTTCTGAGCTAAATGACCTAAAAGACGCCGAAGAATACCTAAACTCAATCGAAGACGAGTAATAAGCACAACAGCAAAGCTGCCCCCAATTTGGGAGGCAGCTTTTTTTCACGGTTCGCTCAGCGAACTTTGGAGCAGGTAAAGGACAATGACTGAATTACTTCAAAGCCTCAGCACACAAAATGAGTTCGTTGCTCGCCACAACGGCCCAAACACACAAGACCAACAAGCCATGTTGGCGGCCATCAATGCCACCAGTTTAGATGCTCTGATTGAGGAAACGGTGCCGCCGCAGATTCGTCTTGAGCAGCCACTAAGCTTGGCCCCAGCCAAGAGCGAAGCGGATATGCTGAGCGCTATGCGCCAGTTCGCCGATCAAAACCAAGTCAAACGCACCTTCATTGGTCAAGGCTACTACAACACCTTCACGCCCAACGTGATTCTGCGTAACGTGATGGAAAACCCAGGTTGGTACACGGCCTACACGCCCTATCAGCCGGAAATCTCACAAGGCCGTTTGGAATCTCTGCTCAACTTCCAACAGATGGTGATGGATCTAACCGCAATGGACATCGCGAACGCCTCCCTTCTGGATGAAGCAACTGCAGCAGCAGAAGCGATGACGCTGTGTAAACGCGCCGGCAAGAGCAAGAGCAACGTCTTTTTTGTTGCCGATGATGTGCACCCTCAAACGATTGAAGTCGTCAAAACGCGTGCAAAATACATCGGCTTTGATGTCACCATAGGGTCATTGGACTCTCTCCCAGAACAAGACGTATTCGGTGCCTTGGTTCAATACCCTGGTACCACAGGCGAAGTGCGCGATTTGAGCGACGTGATCGCCAAAGCGCAAGCCAACAAAACACTGGTTGCGGTTGCGACCGACCTACTCGCGTGCGCACTGCTTAAGCCCGCGGGCGAAATGGGCGCAGACGTGGTGATTGGTTCAGCGCAACGTTTTGGCGTACCTATGGGTTACGGCGGCCCACACGCAGCGTTTATGGCGACGCGTGACAAACACAAGCGCACCATGCCAGGACGCGTGATTGGCGTATCGATTGATGCCAACGGCAACCAAGCCCTGCGTATGGCGATGCAAACCCGTGAGCAACATATCCGCCGCGAAAAAGCGACATCGAACATCTGTACCGCGCAAGCACTGCTGGCCAATATGGCGTCGTTCTACGCGGTTTACCACGGTGCGGAAGGTCTACGTACCATCGCACGCCGCACGCATCACATGACAGCGATTTTAGCCGCTGGCCTGACCAAATCTGGCTTCGAACTGGCGCACAACAGCTTCTTCGATACCATCACCATCAACTCAGGCAGCCAAACAGAGGCGCTGTATGCTAAAGCACAAGCGGCAGACATCAACCTACGCCTGATCGCAGATAAAGCGCAACTGGGCGTGAGTTTTGATGAAACCACCACCACTGATGACATCGCCGCACTATTTGACGTGTTTGGTGTGAAAGAAGAGATCAACGGACTGTCATCAGAAATCAGTGGCAATGAGTTCGCCGCGATTCCTGAAACGCTACGCCGCACGTCAGCGTATCTAACGCACCCAGTCTTCAACACGCATCACAGTGAAACGCAGATGATGCGTTACCTCAAGCAACTTGAGAACAAAGACTTCTCATTGACACACGGCATGATCCCGCTCGGCAGCTGTACCATGAAGCTCAACGCCGCAGCCGAGATGATTCCTGTCACTTGGCCTGAGTTCGGCGCTCTTCACCCGTTCGCGCCACTAGAGCAAGCCGCAGGCTACGTGGCATTGGCGAAAGATCTGAAAGAGAAGCTGTGTGAAATCACGGGTTATGATGATTTTTCATTGCAGCCTAACTCTGGTGCATCGGGTGAGTATGCGGGTCTGATTGCTATCCAGCGTTACCATGAGAGCCGTGGCGAAGGTCACCGCAATGTGTGTCTCATCCCAAGCTCAGCGCACGGCACCAACCCGGCGACAGCCTCAATGGTGTCGATGAAAGTCGTGGTGGTGAAGTGTGATGAAGACGGCAACATCGATTTAACCGATCTTACCGAAAAAATTGAAAAGCACGCTGACAACCTCTCTAGCATCATGATCACCTACCCTTCCACACACGGCGTGTACGAAGAGCAAGTGAAGCAGGTGTGTGAAATCGTGCATGCGGCGGGTGGCCAAGTCTACCTAGACGGTGCCAACATGAACGCGCAGGTAGGTTTGACCTCACCGGGCTTGATTGGCTCTGACGTTTCTCACCTCAACCTACACAAAACCTTCTGTATCCCACATGGTGGCGGTGGCCCGGGTATGGGACCAATTGGTGTGAAATCACATCTCGCGCCTTTCTTGCCGGGACACATTGAAAACGGTGTTGAAGGTAAAGAGTTTGCCGTCTCTGCGGCGGATCTTGGCAGTGCATCTATCCTACCTATCTCTTGGGCGTACATCGCAATGATGGGCGAAGCTGGCCTCACTGAAGCGACCAAGGTGGCGATTTTGAACGCCAACTATGTGATGGAGCGCCTGCGCCCTCACTACCCTGTGCTTTATCGCGGTAAGAACGGCCGAGTAGCGCATGAGTGCATCATCGACATCCGCCCGCTAAAAGAAGAGATCGGCATCAGTGAAGAAGACATCGCGAAGCGTTTGATGGACTACGGTTTCCACGCGCCTACCATGTCATTCCCCGTTGCCGGCACCTTGATGGTTGAACCAACGGAGTCTGAAGATCTGGCTGAGTTGGATCGTTTCTGCGATGCGATGATCGCCATCCGCGAAGAGATGAACGCCGTTAAAGAAGGCGCTTGGCCACTCGACAACAACCCACTGGTCAACGCACCGCACACACAGGTGGATTTGGCGAGCGAACACTGGGATCGCCCATACTCACGCGAAGTGGGTTGCTTCCCATCCAGCGCGACTAAGCAATGGAAGTACTGGCCAACCGTCAACCGTGTCGACAACGTCTACGGTGACCGCAACTTGATCTGCTCTTGCCCGAGTATTGAGAGTTATGAAGGGTAAGTGAGGTAGGTCGAACAATCCGACTTTTGGTAAGTTGTTTAATGTAAATCAAAAGCGAACCGAGTAAGGTTCGCTTTTTTATTGGTTCAAAGTCCGTAAATTTACGTGAAATTGTGATTTGCTTGGGAGCAAACAATTGGACAAAACCTTCTTAGATCAATAACTTAAATTAGAAAGTTACGGATAACTTTTGGTATGGGAAAGTCACTTAATGAAGTGTTCAACTTCACTCGTACAGACCAGCGCTTGGGTTGTAAGCTATATCCATACTTGAGGCAAGGACACAAGCGGTTTTGTCGCAGTAAAAAAAGAAAGCGCCAACGATTAAGAATACAATTTCGATAAATAACAGATCGGCTTGGTTTCAATCATTGATGCATATCATCTAGTTTTTTGTCAATCGTACTTATAATCACAAAGTAACTACTGACTTAATACATGATACAAAGGTGATTTATGAATATCGTACATATTCGTGATAAAGCTCTGGTTACTCCGGAAATTTTTGAAGCTATGGAAGCCAAACTTAAACAACAATCCTTTGACCATATGACAAAAGCATTTGGTTTAACGAATCTCACAATTGAATAGGTGATGAGCTGCGGTGAAGGAGAAATTTTTAAGTTGGTTGCAAACAAATACAATGAACTTGGCCGCTCAGAAGAACCTACTCCTGTCGAAATCGAAGAGTCGTTCTTGGAGCTCGTGGCTCGATTCCGTGTAGTCGGAAATCGCAACATCTACGGTAATAACTGTACAGTGTTCACTCCACCATCCGGCTATCAATATAATGAAGAGGTTTCAAATACCTACTACTACATGTATGACAACGCTTTGGAAGGTTCGAAGCTGTTAACACTGTGGAGTACCTTCGTAGAGAAATCGGCAGGCTATGCAATTAAGGGTGGACCACTGAGTATGTTCCGCTGGATTAAAGAAGTTGCTGTTCCAGTAACGATTGAAGAATGGAAGCTCGAGCAAGCCGGTGATGAAGAAGTTCTAAACCCAACTCTTGTTTACTTAATTAATCAAAACAACCAATCGGCTCTAACAGTCGCTTACATCTTTGGCTAATCATGAGCAAAGTAACCATCGGTTTTATATGTATCACCTTTGCTGCCAGCTACTTCACCTACTCGAGTTATATCAGTAGTGAAAAACTGAAAATGGTAAACTCGGATATGGCTCTCAGTTACTTGGCGCACAATCAAAAATGGATTGAACAAACCGACCAGCTAAGAGCCATCAACCGAGGCCAGTTTACTGTTACTTCCGTAATCATTGGCAAGGTAGGAGCAGATTACATCTCCGATGGCAAAGTAGAAGACAAAGGGAACTCGATTTGCTATACCGCTCGTTATCAGTGGAATGATCAAACAAGAGAATACCCAACTCTTCTAGATGCCAACAAATGCTACTAAAGCACCTATCAAAAACGCTATGTTCCTTCTAGTTGCTGATTATTTTAAACTGAAGAGAACATAGCGTTTTGATTAGATTAAGTAGGTCATCACGTCACTACGACCTCGCTATTGATAAATTTAACTAGAGAATAATGGGGCAAATCCGAGCTAATAACACAAAACATGCGTTAACCAACAATCGCAACCACCCAACAAAAACGAGGAGCCCATCAGCTCCTCATCCTACCCATCCATCGCCCTACAGCAAATTAAACGCCAGTGTCCCAACAATGGCACAGGGCACAGACGCGTAGGCGATTTCAGCGATATACTTCTCGAACCATCTCATCGGTTTATTGGCCTCTTTTTCAGTGGTGGCAGGTCTGCGTTTATCATGAAGTTACTTTTACCCATTATTTTGGCGCCACTGTTGGTGGCGTGTGCTGAGCAATCGGTCGCTCACATGAGCTGCCCTGATATCAAACCCGATGATACCGCGCATCAATGGCACAGTCCGTTTGATGATTTGCAGGGTTGGGGAAGTCATTTTGGCTACCCGCACTCTGCGATGATAGTCCAAGATCCGATGGACTCAAGCAATAATGTACTGCGATTAGAATTGCGAGACGGCGATCAATTTCGTACGCGCTCTGGGTACGCCTATCGCGCGGAAGTGTACGAGCGCTATAAAGCACCGTTCAATCAGCCAATACACTATCGATTTAAAGTGCTGATCACTGACCAATGGCAATACGACGATGTGCGCGCGTTAATTGCGCAGTGGCATGCCACGCCAGATCGTCATTTGAATGAAATCAGCCGTAGCCCAAACCTTGGGATTGAACTGCGCAA
The DNA here is from genome assembly GCF_059834005.1 of Vibrio sp. R12-SW3-ISO1. Lineage (NCBI taxonomy): Bacteria > Pseudomonadati > Pseudomonadota > Gammaproteobacteria > Vibrionales > Vibrionaceae > Vibrio > Vibrio sp. R12-SW3-ISO1. The sequence goes on along the minus strand of NZ_JCBDGK010000006.1, from coordinate 138,629 downwards.
TGACCGCTTTTTGATTCGCTCCCAAACCAGTCAGCTAGCGGTCAATAGCGACAACAAACACGGCATGACGAGAACTCAGCACTACCTCAGCGCGCCTATCGAGAAGAATCGCTGGTATCAGTTTGATGTCAAGGTGAAGTGGACGCCTAACTCTGACGGCTACCTTGCCATTACTATCGATGACCAACCCGTGGTGAACCACCGCGGGCCAACCAGTTATGTCGATTGTCTCGGCCCCTATTTTAAAGCAGGCATTTACCGCGACCACAGCGCCAACACCTTTGCTCTGCTGTTGGATGACTACTCGCGTACCTTGATTGAGCAATCAAACACGGATTTGGAATAAGCCATATTCCAAATCTACGATCCTTATCTACTAAAATGCCGCTCAAACCGACTTTTCTATCATTAGTCGTTGCTCCTACGCGTTAAACCATGCTCAATCTTGAGCATGGTTTCGACGCAACTGCACGCATTAGAAGCCGTGCCATTGTGAAAGTTACTTTCACAATTCGGAAATTTGGAAGCCAAATTTCCGTTAAACTCATGTCTTATTTACACTTGCTTACACTAAACTGCGCCATTCCCTCAGCCAATCTCACTTGACCTGACCTGTATCATAGAAGTGCTCTACTCCACCTTTTTGCCTTTTGAAAGATAATTACAAGCCCATCCACTTTTTAGTAGGTTATTTATCTCTGCACGAGTTAATTGTCATTCAATATGACTTTACTTTCCCCCAGGAACACGCTTTTGCAGAGATCTTGATTTTCAGATTCAGCGATTTTTTCTATCAGTTGGTGATTTTACTGATATCGACTGAATCCAAACGGAGCAAACGATGACTAAAAAGTGGTTTACTGAGTCGGTTGACGCTACAAAAGAGGTGCTTGAAACCTCCATTGAGCAAGGCTTAACAGCGCAAGACGTCGCGAACCGACAATCACAATACGGTAAAAATGAACTGCAAGAGCAAGCCGGCAAATCCGCGCTAGAACTTTTCCTTCATCAGTTCAAAAACCCTCTAATCTTTATCCTCGGTATTGGCGCGATCGTGTCCTTTTTTACCGGACACCTCGTCGATGCCATTGCGATCACGGTGATCATCTTCATCAATGCCATCATCGCGTTTTGGCAAGAGTTCAAAGCGCAAAAAGGGATGGAAGCCCTGCGCGAGATGGCGGCGCCTACCGCACAAGTGAAACGTGACGGCCAGTGGATGGATATTCCGGCCAAAGAGATCGTGCCGGGAGATATCCTAAAAATCAGCACCGGTGACATTCTTGCCGCCGATGTACGCATTATCGAAGCCAACCGCTTGTCGATTGATGAAGCGGCGCTCACCGGTGAATCGGAACCTGTAGATAAGAAAGTCGAGGTGATCGATGATGCCACCGTTGGTCTTGGCGATCAGCGCAATATGGGCTTTATGACCACCATCGTCACTTCAGGTACTGGCTTAGGTATTGTGGTCAACACGGGTATGAAAACCGAAGTGGGCCACATTGCCGATATGATGGCGAACACCGAAGAGACCAAAACTCCAATGCAAGAGCGCATGGATACCATCGCAAAAATCTTGATGGTCGCCGCGCTCGCCGTCGTGGCTGTGGTGTGTGGTATTGGTCTCTATCACGGTATGCCGTGGCTTGAAATCCTTAACACGGGTATTTCACTTTCAGTCGCAGCGATTCCAGAAGGTCTGCCAACGGTTATCTCGATTGTATTGACCATGGGCTCCACGCAAATGGTGAAGAACAACGCACTGGCTAAACAGCTCTCTGCGATTGAGACGCTGGGCTCGACTACCGTGATCTGTTCAGACAAAACCGGCACGCTGACTCAAAACCAAATGCAGGTGATGAAAGCTTACGATGTGAGCGGCCGCTACTGGGAAGTGAGTGGTAAAGGCTTCAGCCCAGAAGGTGAATTCAAACCGCTCGGTCACCACATTGATGCCAAGCAAAGCCCAGAAATGATGAAAGGCTTAGTCGTCGCGACTCTGTGTAACGACGCGGAATACCTCAAAGATGGCGACCAATCCAAAGTACGCGGTAACCCAACCGAAGGCGCCTTGATCGTCGCAGCCGCCAAAGCAGGCCTAGAGCAATCTGAAATGCTCAGCACGGGCGGTTACTCTATTGTTGAAAAGTTCCCGTTCGATTCAGCGCGCAAAATGGCGTCGGTGATTGTTCGAAGCCCTGAAGGTAAGCACTTCCTCGCCATTAAAGGCGCACCCGATGTGGTATTGAACCACTCCGCTGGTTTTATGGTGGATGGTCAATATGTGTCTAAGTTACCAGTCAGCCAGACAGTCGGTAACGTTGCCCTTAACAACGATATTGCGGATCGCATCGTGAGTGATTACGAAGCGGCGATTCAAGATTTTGCCCACCAAGCACTGCGCACGTTGGCGGTCGGTTACAAAGAGTTAAGCGATGACGATCTCAAACGCGATCACAGCGAGCTTGAGCAAGAGGTCATTCTGCTAGGTCTTTACGGCATCATGGATCCACCGCGCCCTGAAGTGCGCGCGGCAGTAGACAGCTGTTTCGATGCAGGCGTTCGCACTGTGATGATCACCGGCGACCACGCATTGACCGCCGCCGCGATTGCACGTGAGATCGGCATTATTCGCAGCGAGAAAGACCGCGTCGTCACCGGTGCCGAGCTCGATGCGATGGACGATGACGAATTGCGCCGTATCTGCCCACAAGTGGCCGTGTTTGCTCGCGTGACGCCTGAGCACAAACTGCGCATCGTTCAAGCTCAGCAGTTCAACAATGAAGTTGCTGCGATGACAGGTGATGGCGTCAATGACGCTCCAGCCTTGCGCCGTGCTGACATCGGTGTTGCGATGGGAATCACAGGTACCTCGGTCGCCAAAGATTCCGGTGATTTGATTCTGCTGGATGACAACTTCAGCACCATAGTGAAAGCGGTGCGTCAAGGTCGCCAAATCTTCGATAACCTACGCAAGTTCATTCGCCAGGCGCTAACGGCGAACGTCGGTGAAGTATCGGTGATCCTATTTGCTTTCTTGATGATGGGACCAGAGGCGATTTTGCCGCTCACGCCATTGATGATCTTGTGGATTAACTTGGTTTCAGATGGCCTACCGGCACTGGCTCTGGGTGTTGATCCAGAAGAAAAAGATTTGATGGAACGCAAACCTCGCAAGCGTAACGAGAGCTTCTTCAGCGACCACTTAGGCACTCGCATTGTCACCCGTGGCTTGGCCCTTGGCGCAATGAGCTACTTAGCGTTTAACTGGGCGCTAGACAATGGTTTTAGTGCAAACTACGCACAAACTATGGCCTTTGCGATGCTGGTGTTTGCTCAGCTGTGGCACCTATTTGACTCGCGCTCATTCACCACCTTGTTCCGCAAGAACCCACTGACCAACAAGTCGCTGCTTGGTGCCGTTGCTATCTCAGCCACGCTGTCGCTTAGCGTCATCTATACCGGTATTGGTCAGCTGATCTTCAGCACTGAAGCCTTGCAAGGTGCTCACCTATTTGGCGTCATCATGGCCGCCTCTCTGCCTACCTTGATTCTGTCGGCGATTAAAGAAGTGACGAAGACCAAACTCGTCTAAGCCCTGCGCCGCCACTCAAACGGCTCGACCCTGTCTAGAGAAATTTAGGCACGGTCGAGCCGTTTTTTCTGGTACTTATCCCTTTTTAGACCAACGACTTAAGCATGAATGGTCGCTCTCATGATGTGTTGAGGGCCGGCAGAACCACCTAAATAGATCTTGCCAGTATCGACAAAGCCGCTTTTGAGATAGCAAGCTTGCGCGCCGGGATTTTTGCAGTTCACCGTGAGGTAAATCGTCTCAAACTGCGGATAGTTGGCGACGAGATACGGCATCAATGCGCGAATCGCTGCTTTACCATACCCTTTGCCTTGATGAGCGGCGTCGATGGCAAACGCTCGGAGTCCCATTGCGTGATCGGGACAAAAGTCGTAGCGGCGACGATAGGCGATATCGAGTTTGAAAAAGCCAACCACGTTATCACCGGCCAAAATTACATGCCGATGCGTGGTTGGGCAGTGATCGGAGAGAAACTCCTCGGCGGTCCCCGCAAACTTCACTTGCGCTTGGGGCAGCATGACCCCTCTTACGCCCTCAATGGTCTGTTTGCTGAGCGGCTCAATACGAATCATGATTGCCCCTCCAACACGGAGCGCACGAGCGTGACGGTATTGTGCGCATCACGATAATCCACGGCGATGGGATAGACGTGATCCTCAATGCGTAGTACCAAAGAAGGGAACCCGTTGGCGCCAATCTGGCGAGAAAAACGAATCTCATCCAGCAAAGACTGGTTGAGCTGCGCACTGCGATAGTCCTCTTCAAAGCGCGTCATATCCAACCCTACTTGGTTGGCAAGTCCAAGCAATACCTCATCATCACTGGGATTTTTCGCCTCAAGATAATAGGCGCGTTGAATCGCGTTGATCATCACCCATTCGGCGTCTTGCTTGCGCGCCGCCAACGCAGCGCGACATGCGGGGTACGTTGAGCGCCTTGGCGTGTTGCTGGTCCAAAAATCGTAGTTAAATGACGTGTCGAGCAAGTTTTCAATTTTGCGCCAGTAGGACGCAATTTGCTCTCGCATCGCCATGGGCATCGGCTCATCACTGTCTGGTGCTAAACCGCCAACCACGTACTGCACGCTAACCGTACCTGAGAGTTCCTGTTTGACTTGCTGCCATACGGGTTGATAGCCCCAACACCATGAGCACATCGGATCGTAAACATAATAGAGAATGGGCGCGCTTTGCATCTGAAGGTTCCTGAAATCCATATTCACCTTCAGTGTATCAGCCTCAGTGATGAATGCCTAAAAGGTATCCTGTGTGTTGACCAAGAGGGTGATTTGTTTGTCACAGCCTAAGCGGCAGTGATAGAGTGGCGGCTATGCGCGTAATGCCGCACAGATGTCAACAAGATAGACCAAGAGATAACCAATATGATTAATGACGACACAATTATCGCCAGCCTAGAAGAACTTGAAGCCTTTTTGATCGCCGTTGAAAACGGCACGCTTGGCCTACAGGGTGTCGCCGGTATCGCCCTTGCGACCAGCAACGCAGACGGTCGCCGATTTGTCGCAGTGCTTGATGACAACCATCAATTGATTCTTGGCCGCTGGGTCACAGAAGATGTGTTCCAAAATGGTCAAGAGTTAGTCAGAAGCGGCACTGGCCGTAAACACTAAACCGAAAAGGGCTGACAATGCGTCAGCCCTTTTTGCTGGCGTTCAGAGCGAGATGAACGCTAACGATGCAAGAGGTTAACTACGCCGCTTTCGGCGCGTTGTAATTACCTAGCAACGCGTCATAAAACTCACTGTCGTTCAACACGCCCACTAAGCGCCCTTCTTCCATCAATAAGATAGGCTGCCCGCTGCGCTGTTTCAGTTCAATCGCTTCACGCATCCCAATGTCAGGGCTCGTGACCACCACGGTCGAGGCATTCACGGCGTCGAAATCACCCTTGCTTGCATCCCAATACAGCAAAGAGAGCGAGGAGTCAGGCGCAAGTTCAAGGCGCTCTCCTTGTTGACTCACCCACAGTGCGTCACTGCCGCACACTTGCCATTGGTTGGCGTTGTGCTTTAACGCTTCCACCGGCTGCATCAAGGAGCGTCCTTTCAACACATTGAGAGGATTGGTGTGCGCAACAAAATCTCGTACGTAGTCGTTCTCTGGCGTCAGGATGATCGCTTCTGGTTTGCCGTGTTGGATCAGCTTGCCTGACTCCATAATCGCAATGTTGTTGCCGATTTTAAGTGCTTCATCAAGATCGTGGCTGACAAACAAGATGGTTTTATTCAGTTTCTTCTGCAACAAAATCAGTTCATCTTGCAACTGAGCACGGATCAGTGGATCGAGCGCGGAAAACGGCTCATCCATCAGCAAAATATCACTGTCCATCGCAAAGGCGCGCGCAAGACCGACACGTTGCTGCATCCCCCCTGAGAGCTCATGCGGGAACTTATCTTCCCACTCGGCTAAGCCCACCATCTCGAGCTGTTCACGCGCTTTGGCTCTTCGCTCAGCTTTTCCTTGCCCTTGTAACTCGAGACCAAAGGCGACGTTGTCCAATACGGTAAGCCAAGGCATAAGGGCGAACTTTTGAAACACCATAGAGACACGATGCGTGCGCAAATGGCGCAGTGTCTGTTCATCACAGTTGGCGAGATCCACTTGTGAATCACCATCTTTGATGGTTAATGAGCCACGAGAGATCGTATTAAGCCCATTGACCGCGCGAAGCAGGCTGGATTTGCCCGAGCCAGAGAGGCCCATCAAGACACAAATTTCGCCTTCATCGACCGACAAAGAGACATTATCGACCCCCACCACTTGCGAGGTTTGGTCAATGATCTCTTGGCGTGATAATCCTTTGTCGAGTAAATCGAGGGCCAGTTGTGGTTTGTCACCAAACACCACATCAAGTTGATTAATTGTAATGGCTTTCATGATTAGGCTTCCTTCTGGTTCGGTGATTTACACAGTCGGTCAAGGATGATAGCAACCAACACGATGGCAAGACCGGCTTCAAAACCTTGCGAGATGTTCACCGTATTAAGCGCACGCACCACAGGTTTTCCTAGGCCGTCCGCCCCCACCAGCGCGGCAATCACCACCATAGATAGTGACAACATAATGCACTGAGTCACGCCCGCCATAATACTTGGCATGGCCGCAGGCAGTTCCACTTTAAACAGCAGTTTCATGCGCGTGGCACCAAACGCTTTACCGGCTTCGACCAGCTCTTCCGGTACTTTAGTGATGCCGAGGTAAGTCAAGCGAATCGGTGCGGCAATGGCGAAGATGATGGTTGAAATCAGCCCCGGGACAATACCCAAACCAAACAGAACCAGTGTGGGGATCAGATAAACAAACGTGGGTACGGTTTGCATTAAGTCGAGAATCGGTCTGAGCAGAGTGTAGAGCCAACGACGGTGCGCCGCCATAATGCCCAGAGGCACGCCAATTAATACAGAAATCGTTGTCGCAGCAAAGACTAAAACAAAGGTTTCTAGCATCTCTTGCCAGTAGCCAAGATTGAGAATCGTCAGCAACGCGCCAATAATGAATAACACCAGCGGAAGACTACGATGCAGATACCAAGCAATGGCCGCCGTCATCAAGATCGGCATCGCAGGTGGCATCCATTTAAAAATGTCTACAACAAATAGAATAATGGTTTCAAGAAAGAGAGAAATCGCATCAAACAGCCCAGCAGCGTTAAATGTTAGCCAATCAACCCCTGCTTCCATCCACTCACCCAATGGGATTTTGTTGTCAGTAATAAAATTCACAATATAACCTTGATGTTGCGGGTGGGCAGTGCCCACCCATTTGACTTACGCTTTTGAATCAATGTAGTTTTTAACCGCTGAAGCCGCGTCTTTACCGTCGATGGTCTTCACGCCTTCTAACCACTTTTCAACCTGCTCTGGGTTGGCTTTCAACCACTGCTGAGCCGCAATTGAAGGTTTAACATTTTGATTCAAGATGGCTTCCATCAACTGGTTTTCCATCTCAAGGCTAAACTCAAGGTTTTTCAGTAGTTGGCCAACGTTGCCACATTCAGACAAGTAGTTCGCTCGCACGTTGGTGTACACGTTCGCACCGCCGTAGTTCGGGCCAAAGAAGTCATCGCCGCCCGCGAGGTATTCCATCTCAATATTGCTGTTCATTGGGTGCGGTGCCCAACCAAGGTAGACAATCCACTGATTGCGGCGTACAGCGCGTGCCACTTGAGACACCATGCCGGCCTCGCTGGATTCAACCAGGCTGAACGATTTCAGGCCAAATGCATCGCTATCTATCATGGATTGGATTAGGCGGTTGCCGTCATTTCCTGGCTCAATGCCATAAATGCGGTCGCGGAATTTGTCGGCGTTTTTCGCGATATCAGCGAAGTCTTTCACCCCCGCTTCATAGACGTATTTCGGTACTGCTAGCGTGTACTTCGCACCCTCTAGATTGGCACGTACGGTTTCCACTGTGCCAGCCTCACGGTATTTAGCGATATCTCCCTCCATCGTTGGCATCCAGTTGCCAAGGAAGATATCGATATCACCGTTTGCCATCGAAGAGTAAGTGACGGGCACGGAGAGCAGATCCGTCTTAGTTTGGTAACCCAGACCTTTCAGTACTTCAGACGTGACTGCGGTGGTCGCGGTAATGTCCGTCCAACCGACATCGGCGAAACGCACGGTTTCACACTGGTTGGCATACGCATTGATCGCGAAACTCGACAGAGCGAGTGTTGAGAAGGTTTTCGTCATCATAGACATGTTGATTTCCTTTTTACTAACTTTCTGTTTTTACTAACTTTCTGTTTTTACTAACTTTCTGTTTTTACTAACTTTCTGTTTTTACTAACTGCTTATTATGTTGACCGGCCGCAACGTGCCGGTCCGTGCTCGCTTTTTGCGAGTCTTTCCTTCGCTTTACTTAATGATGTGCGCACGTTTGGGCGCATGAATTCGCTGTTTTTCTTGCCATTTCGGTGCAACCCACACAGGTTGGTTATCTGGCTCAAGCAGAGGCTTGCCCAGAATCATATCCGCTGCACGCTCAGCCACCATGATGGTGGGCGCGTTGAGGTTGCCATTAGGAATGGTCGGGAAGATGGATGAGTCCACAACACGCAAACTCTCCACGCCACGAACTCGACAGCTTTCATCCAATACCGCCATCGGGTCATCGTCTGCGCCCATTTTGCAGCTGCACGACGGGTGGTACGCACTCTCTACGTTCTGTTTCACCCACTCATCAATCGCCTCATCACTGGTGACGTCGCTGCCGGGTTGAATCTCTTCACCGCGAAACGCATCCATCGCTGGCTGGTTGAGAATTTCTCGTGTCAGGCGAATGCAATCTCGCCAGTCCTGCTTGTCTTGCTCAGTCGAGATGTAGTTGAACTCAATCTTCGGCTTATCGTGCGGATTCGCCGACGTGATCGCCACGCGGCCACGACTTTCAGGCTTATTGGGGCCAACATGCACTTGGAAACCGTGGCCATCAAACGCCGCGCGTCCGTCGTAGCGCATCGCTGCAGGCAAAAAGTGATATTGAATATTGGGCCACTTCACCCCTTCACGTGAACGAATAAAGGCGCACGACTCAAAATGGTTGGTAGCCCCTAAACCTTTGCGCGTCAGGATCCACTCAGCGCCGATCATGCCCTTACTGACTAAGCCAAGTTTGCTGTTAAGCGTAATCGGCTGGGTGCAGTGATATTGGAAGTAGACCTCTAAGTGATCTTGCAGGTTTTCACCCACGCCCGGTAGATCATGTTTGACCTCGACACCCGCCGCCTCAAGCACCGCTTTAGGCCCAATGCCGGACAGTTGCAGCAGTTGCACCGAACCAATGGAACCGGCACTGGCGATCACTTCGACGCTAGCCATTGCGTGTGTTATCTGACCCGACTTTTCATACTCCACGCCAATGGCACGGCCGTTGTCGAGCAGCACTTTGCGCGCAACGACGCCTTTAATCAGAGTCAAGTTTGAACGCTTACGGGCACGCTTTAGGTAGGCGTTAGACGTAGAAGCGCGAACCCCTTTGTCTACCGTCATGTCCATCGCACCAAAACCTTCTTGCTGATAGCCATTGTAATCGTCGGTTTCGGGATAGCCCGCTTCCACGCCAGCATCAATAAAGGCGCGGTAAAGCGGATTGAGTTCCATATTGTTGCCACCACAGGTGCCAAGCGGCCCATTACCGCCTCGGTAGGCATCTGCGCCACCCTGCCAAGATTCCGCACGGCGAAAATAGGGCAGGCAGGCTTGGTAGTTCCAACCCTCGGCGCCGTGTTCCTGCCACTGGTCAAAGTCACAGGCGTGTCCGCGCACATACACCATGCCATTGATGGATGAGCTACCACCCAACACTTTGCCCCTTGGGCAGTGCAGTTGTCGGCCATCTAAGCCTTGCTCAGGCGTCGTTTCAAATTGCCATGCGTATTTTTCACTGTTCATAGGGTAAGAGAGCGCCGTTGGCATTTGGATAAAAATGCTCTTATCGCTGCCCCCGGCCTCAAGCAGCAGCACTTGGTGCTCGCCGCTTTCGGTCAATCTGTCCGCCAGTACACAGCCCGCTGAACCGGCGCCCACAATGATGTAGTCGTAACGAGTTGTCATTGCCTGCCTCCCGTTATGCGTATGGGCTTTCGTAGCCGCCAAGTTCCACCAAAATACTTTTGGTTTGGGTATAGTGGCGCAGGGTTTCTGGGCCATTTTCACGACCAAGACCAGAGTGCTTGTAGCCGCCCACTGGCATTTCTGCCGGGGAATCGCCCCAAGTGTTGACCCAGCAAATACCTGCTTGCATCTGATGAATCACTCGATGCGCTCGAGACAGGTTTTGAGTAAAGACACCCGCTGCCAAGCCGTAGTCGGTATTGTTCGCCCGTGCGATCACCTCGTCTTCATCGCTAAAGGTGAGCACAGACATGACAGGCCCAAAGATTTCCTGCTGCACGTGAGGCATATCGTCATCGCAATCAATAAACACCGTTGGCTGAACAAAATTACCGTTTGCTAGCGCGCTATCTTTCACCGCCTCACCGCCAGTCAATAAGGTCGCGCCGCTCTGCTTGGCGCTTTCAATCGCTGCGAGCACTTTTTGTTGATGCTCTTTGGAAATAAGCGCACCAATCTGGGTCGCCTTATCCATAGGATCGCCAACCACCAGTTTCTCGGTTCGCGCTTTAAGTTGTTCTATAAATGAGGGGTATAATGACTCATGCACAAACACACGAGTACCGTGGGTACACACTTCGCCTTGGGTATAAAAGTTCGCCACCATCGCTGCCGACACCGCATCGTCAAGCTTGGCATCATCAAAAATGATCAGCGGTGACTTACCACCAAGTTCCATGGTGACGTGTTTTAGCGTGCGCGCACTGTCTGCCATCACTTTCTTGCCCGTACCTGACTCACCAGTAAACGACACCTTGGCGATATCAGGATGTGCGGTCAGCATTTGACCAACGCGATGATCCCCTTGCAAGACGTTAAAGACGCCATCAGGCAGCCCTGCTTCAGTGAATATCTCAGCCAGTTTCAGCGCGGTCAGTGGTGTCTCTTCCGACGGTTTGAAAATCATCGCATTCCCTGCGGCGAGTGCTGGAGCGGATTTCCACATCGCGATCTGAATCGGGTAGTTCCACGCGCCAATCCCTGCGCAAATGCCCAGCGGCTCGCGACGTGTGTAGAAGAACTGTGATTCACTCAGCGGCTGCTGCTCACCTTGAAGCGCAGGAGCAAGCCCGGCAAAGTATTCGATCACGTCTGCGCCGGTGACGATGTCCACTTCCAACGCTTCTTGCAAAGGTTTACCTGTGTCCGCCACTTCGAGTGCGGCGAGTTCATCGTTGCGCTCACGCAGCAGCGCCACCGCTTTGAGCAAAATGCGGCTGCGCTCAGTGGCACTCATCGCTGACCAAACAGCAAAGCCTTTTTTCGCCGATTCAATCGCAAGCGCGAGATCGGCTTCGCTGGCTTGACCTATGGTCGCCAAAGGTTCACCCGTTGCCGGGTTGTAGGTGGTAAATGTTTCACCAGACGTTGCCTGGTGGGCTTTACCGTCGATAAATAGTGATTTCATATCCATGTAAAGTCTGACTTAAATTATTTTTGTGAGTAAAACGTGAGTTGTTTATCGAGATAATCGTTGATGATTTGGCGCGCCATATCGGCGTCTATACCTTGCGGGTTGAGCGTCCCGCGAATCCAAATCCCATCGATCAACGCAGCGATACCGTGCGCGACCACCTCCACCTGTTCGGCAGAGAACAGCGCCTTGAGTTCGATCTTCAGATGAGAGAGCAAGCGCTTCTCATTGACTTGCTGAAGACGTTTGAGCTGAGCGTCGTGCATTGAGTATGACCAGAAAGCCAGCCAGGTTTTGGCCACCTTATTCTCTGCTTGATAACCGACAAAGTTGCCATCAATGATGGCGTTGATGCGTTCAACGTGGGCGTCTTTTGGCAACACCTTGAGTTTCTCGGTGATGGTGGTTGAGAGCTGACGCAAAATCTCACGCATCGTCTCCTCTAACAGACCATGTTTACCGCCGAAATAGTGGTTGATGATGCCCGTCGACACACCCGCTTCTTTGCTGATCAGAGAGATACTGGCCGCGTGTAATCCTACGCGATCGATCACCGTCATGGTGGCCTGCACCAACTGTGGTTTTCGAATTTGTGGCATCCCAACTTTCGGCATCAAACGGCTCCATTTATTTTTTATTGAACGTTCAGTTAAATATAAAATGCCTGAAAATTAGTTCGAACTCAAATGATTTTTCATTAACGTAAAGAATCAATCCTGATTGAGAGGCGAAAACGGGTGAGAAGAAAGCCGCAAAAACGACACAAAATTGCTACATTTTAGCGACAACAAATGCCTTCAAATAACTGAAAGTTATAGATATGGCGTAACACCAGCGTAAAGTGCGCGACTTAACAGTGAGAGGAGAACAACGAGTAAGGTTTACACACATGAGCAGCACAAAATAAAAATCACGTGCACGAAATATTGTTGATTAGCCCACTAAACAAAGTGCACGGCGCTAAACTTGGCTTGTGGCAACAATGTGCTGTGTTGGGCTCAGGCGTTATACCACCGCCAACAGCTTTTTGAGCAAGGTTTCCGCATTAGTCGGCTTGACGATGTAATCCACCGCGCCCAATTTGAGGCACTCGACAAAGCTGTGTTTATCGGTATTGCTGGTCAGCATAATGATGGGCACATGTTTAAGTGGCTCGAGCTGTTTAAACGCTTTTAGTGTCTCAACACCGTTCATCACAGGCATATCAATGTCGAGTAGTACGGCACTGGGTGGGAACACTTTGGCTTTCATAATCGCTTCAGCGCCATTCGAGGCCGTTTCCACCCGAAATCCTTTCGGTTGCAAAATCGTGGTGATGATTTTAAGCATCATTTTCTGATCATCGGCGACAATCACCAAAGGCTCTGTTTCTTTGGTTTTCGGCTTAGCACTTCTTACCTGAGCGCCGAGATCACTGAAGTAGACCTCATTAAGGTTCTTAAATTCATCTAAGCCCTGCTTCATACGCCCGCTGGTCTCATCGCCTTCTAGGCTTTCATGGCGCTCACCTAATTCATTGAGATCCCTTGCCAAATCATCCAAAAGACCACCCTGAATGCCTTTCTCATCATTGATCGATCCTTCGATACCATCGAGTTGCAGCGACACGTCGAACATATCTCGGCGCGAATCCTCTATCTCTTGCTCCAATTCGCTGACTTTGATCTGCTGCATCAGCGCCTCAGAGGTGAGATCCAACAGCAAACGCACCTTGTTCATGTCATAAACAGGATTGATCGTGTCGTAGAGAAAAAAGCGCTTCGACATGCACTCTTGGTAGGCTTGCTCACGGTACTCTCGATTACAAAACAACACCGACAAATGAGGGTATTTCATGATGTTCGACAGCGCACTGTGTGAATCAAGCAACTGGTACAAATCATTCGCAAACTTAGGGTCTTCAAAGGCGTAGATGAACATGAAGGCAGTGTGCTGACCACGCGCAAACTCAATAAACTCTTTTTGATCCTCTTTTAAATTGGAAAAGACCAGTTCACTCGCCCGACCACGCAGAACCTCCTCCATTAAGTCACGAATTTCATGTGACTCATAAAACACCACAACGGTAATCGATTTATCCATATCTTTTCTCGGCCCTTAAATCAGTGAAACTAAAGAATGCCCAAGGTGTTCAATTGCTGCTCTATCTGCGTCAGCTCCGTCTTAATCTGCTCGATGTTGTGCGCTGCTAAATCAATGTCTTGATTGTTCAGCTCTATCTGTTTAAACAGTTCACTCACATAAGCCGCGCCACTTGAAGCCGAAGAGCCTTTCGCGGCGTGCGCCAAGCTTTTGATCTTATTATAGTTCAAAGCAGAGATGGCCGACTCAAGATCGGCCACTTCCGTTTGAATACTTTCCCAATACATGGTGAGGATCTCACTGATGATCGCTTTGTCATCGGTCCCAATCACCTCAACTAAGGTCTCTAGTCTCAGACCCTTTTCCATCCCCTCTTCCGTTTCCCCTTCCTGCGTATCAGGAGCGCTGGCTTGCGCGGCACTGATCTGTTTCAGCCAATGCGCCAGTTTGCTCTTCAATAAGCCAATTTCGACCGGTTTGGAGATGTAGTCGCTCATGCCCGCTTTGAGGCAGGTGTCCGCTTCTCCCACTAAGGCGTTAGCGGTGATCGCGATAATGGGGATCGGTGCTTGAGATCGCTGTGCTTCACGCTGCCTGATCTGAGCCGTGAGCTCGTAGCCATCCATATTGGGCATATGGCAATCGGTCAAAATTAAGTCGTAAGCACCGCTTTCCCACATATCTAGACCTTCGACCCCATCATTGGCTATATCATGGGCGATCCCGAGATTGTCCAACTGACGGCCAATCACCATCTGGTTGGTTTTGTTATCTTCAGCCACCAGCACACGTACCCCTTCGGTGGCAAGTTGGGTGAGCATCGACGCACTCGCGCCATGCGCGCTTTCTAAACTCTCTTCTGGCCATTGAAAATCCGGACTCACCAGACCGCAAAGCACGCCAATGCCATGAATCAACTCACTCGGTTTAAGCGGATGCCCTGCAATCACGAACAGATAAGGATTCACATACCCTTTTGATTTGATTGGATCTTCTTCGATCATTAAACGCAGCGCGCCATCGCTGTCAATTTGAGCGTCAAAGAGCGGATCGCAGATCAAAATAGGCTTTTTGTCGCCCTCACGGCGAGTGACGGGTTGCCACTCTTGTGGGCTCGATAGCACCGTCATGTCTGTTACGCCTAACTGCACTAAGCTGTGTTCACAGCCATCTTGGAACGGCGCTTTACTTAAGCCAATCACAATCGGCTGATTCGCCAACATCACGTTGCTAAATTCTGGCGTACGGTCAATCACCTCTGGGATGGGAATCGTGAGCGAGAACGTACTGCCGACCCCTACTTCACTGCGCACCGCCACTTCACCGCCCATTAACTCAACAAAAGATTTGGTGATGCTCAGGCCAAGCCCTGTCCCGCCATATTTACGAGTGGTCGAGGTGTCCGCTTGCTGGAAGGGAGTAAAGAGCGATTGCAATTGGGTATCACTGATGCCGATGCCGTTGTCACTCACCTCGATGTGCAGCAAAGATTGAGTGTGGTCAAAGCGGCTCACCAACTTCACTAATCCTCGTTTGTCCTCGTAGTGGGAAAACTTGATCGCGTTGCCCGTTAGGTTAAGGATAATTTGTCGGATGCGTAGGGAGTCAATAGCAATGCTTTGTGGGATAGACAAGTCTGGCTCCAACACCAGATCGACGTTTTTGTCCGACGCGTTGACCCAAAGATTCGCAGCGGTTTTTTCCATGATTTCAAGCAGCGAATTAGGCGTCCACTCAATTTCGATTTGGCCTGACTCAATTTTAGAGAAATCGAGTATGTCGTTGATGATATCAAGCAGGGCAAATGAAGAATCACGCACTGTGGTCGCCATGCGTTTTTGGTCGGCGTTGAGTGGGGTTTGTCTCAGCAGTTCAATCATGCCGATCACGCCGTTCATCGGGGTGCGTATTTCATGGCTCATGGTCGCAAGAAATGCCGACTTCGCCTCGTTAGCCCGCTGGGCAGCGAGCGTCTCTTTTTCTAACTCGGTTAGGATGCGTTTCTGCTCGGTAATGTCGATGTTGATACCAAACATCTTGACCGGTTTGTTGTCGTCATCATACACGATAGCCGCCGCCACCTTCGCCCAGCGTACATCGCGCTGTCCTTTGCGACGAAAACGAAATTCCGACTCGATCGCTAAATCAAACTGCATCGCGTCTTGAATCTCTTTCTCTATCGCATCAATGTCCTCTTCCAACACGCGGTCACGCCAGTCAACGTAGGTGAGTGGGAGCCCCTCTTCGACGCCATAAAGATCATAGGTACTCGGATCCCAGCGCAATTCATCCGTCTCAATGTTGTACGCCCAGTTACAAATCCCACCCGCTTCTGACGCGATGTTGATTCCGCGAATCAACTCTTCGCGTTGATCGCGTGCGTCACGCAGCTCCTGTTCAAAGGTCTTGCGTTCCGTGATGTCTTCAATAATGGAGATATAATATTTGGGCTGCCCTTCGTCATCTCTCACCAAAGAGATGTTGAGATTTGCCCAGAAAACGCTTCTATCTTTGCGGATATAGCGCTTATCTAGGGTATAAAAGTCTGAGTGGCCTTCTAGCAAGTCCTTTAAATAGCCTTTGCTTAAAGAGAGATCTTCATGATAGGTAATATCCACCACATTCAGTTCAAGCAACTCCTGTTCGGAGTACCCTAAACTGGCACAGATGCGCTGGTTGACTTCCAGCATTTTTCCATCCAGCGCAACACGAGCAATCCCGACGGCGGCTTGGTCGAAAGCGGTACGATAAATGGTCTCTCGTTCTTTTAGCTGTTTTTGCAGGCTTAATTGCTCATCTTTGATCGCTTGCTGCTCGGTGATATCGCGTATTGCAGCGACAAACAAGCTCTCGTTTTCCAATCTCGCTTCGCCCACTGAGATTTCAACAATGATGATGGCCCCGCTTTTGTGTTGCGCCTTGACGGTTCGCAGTTGACCGATAAATTGGCGGATCTCTTGGTCAAAATAGCATTGGCGCTCTTCGTTGTCTTTCAGAGTGGTTTGCGGTAGGAGCACTGCGATAGGTTGACCTATCATTTCGTGCTGCTTGCGACCAAACATCAATTCCAACGAGTGGTTTACGTCAATAATGATCCCTTTGTCATTCATGACTATCGAGCCATCGATGGCGGTATCAAACACGGTTCTTAAACGCTTGGCGGCTTCGCGTGACTCTCTGGTACTCTCTTCGATGCGCCTTTCAAGCTCAAGCCTGGCGATCTCGTCATCTTTCTTAATTTCCGTAATGTCGTTATGCACCAGAATAAAGTGGGTCACCTTGCCTTCATCATCAAAGACGGGATCAACACTGAGGTTATTAATGAAGGTGGTGAGATTTTTCCGGTAATTGATCATCACGCAGGTACAGCTTTTGCCGTGCTCGATGGCTTCCATTACGCGCTGCTTAGACAAACGTTCTGTTTCCGCTCCCCAGAGCACTTGATAATGTTGATCGATCAGTTCGTCTGCTCGGTAACCAGTGAGAAATTCAATCGCTTGGTTGACGAAGATGATCGGCATCGAGGTTTGTCTGGCATCGGCAATCACGATGCCAGAAGCCATCGCGTTCATCGCCGTGCGTTGCAACTCGACTAGCTGCTGCTTCTCGCTCACTTCACTGAGCAATCCATCCCGCTCATACAGTTTTTCTTTCAGTTCCAGTAACGCGTTGTTGATCGAGCTGACTTCATCTTTTCCTTGGCGCTTTTCAATCTCTGGCTCCAAGTTACCATTGGCGATTTCCAGTATGGCTTGAGTCACCTTTTGCAAAGGGCGCGTCAATATGCGCGAGGAGAGATACCAGAGTGAGATAATCAATATCAACGCGACAAAGAATATCCACTTGCCCAGTTTCATCAGCTCAGCGTATTCGTTGTAGGCGATATTTTTGTCGACCCGGATCAAGGTCGACCAATTCGGAACCGGCACGTCGGTCTCACTACTGAAGTGCGCAAAAGCCGTGAACTGCTCGATGCCTTTGCGTGCATGAGTTGAAATGACTGTCCCCGTCAAACCAGCAATCGCACGTTTTGCTCCTTCGACCCCCTCATTGACCAAATTGAGCTGGCCCAGGACCGAAAAGTCGCGCTCATAAGTGGTGGTTTGTTGGACAAGCGGGTCGTAATCAACAATCACGTTGCCTTGTTCATCCAGTAGGGTGAGCTCGGCATAAGGTAAGCCTTTTTGCGCCAGCAGTTGGTAGGCTTTCTCAAAACGCTGCTCAACAATAGTAAAATCCAAGATATTGAGCCAATAGCCAATCAGGGTGCCTTGGGTGTCGTAGATTTTCGAGCCGATCAGGAGATCAAACTGCTGCTCATTGGTGTCGATGATGCGCTTGGTTGGGCCGAAGAAAAACACATCCCCGACGGCGTGCTCGGCGCTAGAAATCGCTTTAAACCAGTTGGATTCCACCACCTCTGATTTGGAAATATTGTTGCTGAAAATCGTTTTTCCTAAATGGTTGCGGCTATTTTCTGCAATCATTTCTCCATTGAGATCCATGATACCGATGCGCCGATAGACTGAATAGTTCTTGATAAGTCGATTAAGCGAGGCCAAAAATTCCGGATCTGTGACATCATATTTAAGCTCGGCTTCATTTTCCAACTCACCCAGCACTAAAGGAAAAATCGACGCGTCGTGATAGCGCTCCATTAAGTTTTGCTCAATCAAATAGGTCAGGAACTTAGCTTCCCGCTCTAAGCCGTTGGAAGTGTATTGCTTGAGCAGCCCATCACTTTTACTCAGCATTAGATAGGTCGCGGACATCATGAAAAGTCCAACAATCATCAGTCCTATTGGCAATTGCTTTGAAAGTTTCATTTTCTGTCCTTAGGCTATTAGAGTTATTGTTTGCGGTGCTCAGTCCATAATCCCACTTGGCCACGATTGACTCTCGCCACTGCCTGCTCACTAGGTTCAGGGCGAGCTAAACCAAACCCTTGACCGATATCGCAGCCCAAACGCTGTATCGCTTGCAGCGTTTTATTGTCTTCAATCCCCTCTGCCACGACTTTGAGACCAAAGTCTTGGGCGAGGCCAATACAGCGCTGACATACGGCCAGTGATTTTTCATTCTCTAGCACATCAAACACAAAGCTCCTGTCAATTTTGAGCTCGTTAAAGGGTAGAGAGTGCAGCTGGGTGAGGGTTGCATAGCCGGTACCAAAATCATCAATAGAGACGCCAAAATTGAGCATCCGCAAGCGAAGTAACGACACATGCACGCTTTGTGGATCGTTTGAAATCAAGGTTTCGGTCAGTTCGCACACGATGCGATGATTGCTGATGCGAAACTCTGCCGCTTTGTCCGACAACCATTGCGGAAAGTGCTCATCTTCCAGCACTTGGCTAGAGACATTGAGTGATAAGGTGAGATGGTCATACGCGCTGCCTAACTGAGAAAAAGCGTGCATGGCGGCGTTGATCACTTGCAAGGTGAGCCGCATCATCAAACAGCTGTTTTCCGCAGTCGAAATAAAGCGGCCGGGCAGAATCAAGGTGTTCTCATCGGGTTCGATTCGCGCCAAGGCTTCAAAGCCCATCAACTGCATGGTGTCTAATGAGTATTGTGGCTGAAAATACGCTTTTACATGTTTGTTATCGAGATGCATTGCCAACGCTTGCGGCGTTAACGGCTCACTCTCGAGCGGTTGATCGTGCACATCGCAGCCCGGTTTACGATGCAGGTAGTGGCGAATCATCGCAGCCGTGATGGGCTTGGACGATACGCCTAAAATACGCAGATGGTAGCTTTCGGTGAGCGTGCGCGTAGAGCGAATCAACGCATCGTCTTCACCACTGATGATGACGATGTCGCCGCGAAATCGTTCATTACTCAACTTTTGCAGTAAGTAGAGGCCATCCGAATCGGGCATATTAATGTCACAAAAGATAAGATCGATATGCGCCCCTGCCACTACGTCATACGCTTGCGCCCCATTCCCTGCCTCATGAATATCAAAGCGCCCCAACGCATTAAGCGTGGACGCTAACATGGTGCGGATAATGGGCTGATCATCAACAATCAGAATGGATTTGGTCACAAACACTTCGCCTTTGAGAACGCTATCTAAACGAAAGTATAGTCAACAATTACCGTGATGATGCTTTAGTTAATAATTGATCATGCTGATATATCAGCCTTTATTTTAGAAAGGGCTGATATACATTTGTGATAGTGAACAGAGAGAATAACTCGCTAAGCGTGAGGGAGAGCCAGCGAGGAAATGGCGTGTCTTGTGAGTCTAGGGGGCAAGGACTGAAATCAAAATGCTGTAGAGCGTGTCCAATCTGTTTCATTCACGCAAGATGATCCCAGCCCTCAATTCTTAGTTAGGCGTCAACATTAACTTAATGCACGTCTCTCACCAAGCGAACCCAATTATCAATTGAGATGTAATCCGTGGCCATCTCAGAAGCAAGCTCATAGTCGGCAGGTATACCGCTTTTGGGATCACTACGTTGTGCGCCGGCGCCATGCCAATCGTAGTATTGAGTAGAATCAGAATTTTTCTTACTCCATGCCTGCGCAAAAGAAACGTAGACCGCCGTGTGTTTAAAGTCACCTTGAGTGGTATTCGTCCAAAAATAGTACGAATCATTGCTTGACTCAAACTGAGTTGGTGTCACATCAAAATAAGTCGTGTTGATCGCGGGTAGATCTTTCTTTTCGTAGTCAACCAGAGATTGAAGCTCTTTTGCGTTAGGTAAACGCCAATCACTATACCCTGCCAAAGTGGCGTTTTCGGCGTACTCCAGTGCGTCAACCCAGTTCATCCTTTCGCCACTGTCACTTTTCGCCCACATCAAGCCAGTCGAGCGATCTGTAACGGTACCATCTTGATTATCAACGTAATCCATTTCATAGAGAGTCGTTGTGCCACGAACTGCGCGTACGTAGTTACCTGGTACAAACATATTATCGGAGTCCTGAATTTCTGACCCATCAAAAAACAACCCTGTTTCATAGGATTTGATATGTCCATCGGCAAAATTAAAGCCGAAGCCACCCTGCAGCCCTCCATGAGTGGTGAAATTTTGTACTGCCCCTTTGTTATACACGGTGCTAGACCAAAATGCACCGGCAAAAGGCAAACGCTTATCGTATTCAAAATCGAAGTATTCGGTATCGATATAAGGTTGGCTAACTGCACCGCTCTCAGGCTTCATTAATTCACCATCGAAGTTGGCGAGAGAATAAAGTTCTTTTATGGTAGGAAGGCGCCAATCATCATAGCCGCCGAGGGTCATTGATTCCACGACCGCTGCTGAGTCAGCTAGGTTTCTTCTCGTTGTGTCGTGATCTTGTTGCCACATTAACCCGGTATTCAAATCGGTCACTGTACCATCACCATTGTCTTGATATCGCAAGGGCACGCCTTCATAAGACGCATCTTGGCCTAAATACAAACTGTCACTCGAAGCAGCCAATGGTTTTCCGTTAGTATCAAAATGACCCGTTTGCCCTGTATCTGGTAACTTGGGGAAATCGTCTTGGGCGAGAAGCGGGGATGCTGTCGCAGTCATCAATCCTACAAGCACTGCTTTACTAAGAACCTTTAACATCTAAATCACCTAATTAGTATTGAGTTGATAAGCCACAGTATTCCCTCAAGCCCAAACTCGATCGTCCTAAAACATAAGTTTGGACGCTATTTTTAGAACTTTTTATATTTTTCCAATATGATATGCGCGAAGAAATAACGGACAGCTTGCCGAAACAAAAACCTTTGTTGTCAACGAGGAAAAGTGAGAGTGATAGAATTCAATATGACATGGAACCTCGGGGTCATTGCACTGACTCTCTCGGCATTTACCGTCCTCAAGATGCTGAGGCAACCTCAATTCCATCGTGGATATGTGATTATTACGATCTGGTTATTTGTCTTACTCGCTCCATTTACTAGCCACATGCTGGATTTGATAAACGATCACGGTCCACACTTAATGGCTCCGTGGCTTAATCCAGCATTAAACTTATTGCATGGCCCAATCATGCTCATCTATACACAACAGCTAATCAGCAAAGAGTATTGGCCATCGTACAAGTACGCATTTCACATGCTCCCTTTCCTGCTCTTCTACGCACTATTCACGCTCTATCAGCCAGACGCCGTTGTTCTACCTGGGTCAAGTTCCAGCTTGTTGGATAAACTGAACTTCATCAGTGCTAAACCGGATGTCATCGAGGGGATTTTGGCGTTTTTTGGTCAATGCAATCTGATCATCTTTATGATCTATTCGGCTTGGACCATTCGCATACTTCGCAAACATAATAGAAATTTATCCACTTATTTCTCCCAGCAAGGGTCGACGATCAGTTTGATTTGGATTTACGTCATTCCCTCACTGTTTGCTTTTTTGGTCTTGCTCAATATCATCAATGAGTCAGGTGATACCTCGTTGCTTGCTCCGATGGACGCTCATCTGCTCTCATATCTAACCTTTATAATCGTGTTGTGCGTCTTTGGAGTAGAACAACCTCCGTTACACCAAACTTTGGGTTGGGAGCAACAAGATGAAAGGCAAACCTCATCTCGTAGTGATGATGTCAACGCCCCAACATACGCCCCAGAAGATCTGCAAAAGCTCAATGTACTAATGGCAACGGAAAAGCTCTACTTAAATCCGGACCTGACGATATATCAGCTTTCTCACTCACTTGGGATGCCGAGGCGAGAAGTATCGTCACTTTTAAACAATGGATTGAATAAGAATTTTTTTCAATTCATCAATGAATGGAGGGTGGATGAAGTAAAGCGTCAGCTACAAGATCCGCATACTCGCCGATTCACCTTATTGGATATCGCGCTTAACTGCGGTTTCAAATCAAAATCATCGTTCAACAGCATTTTCAAACAATGCACAGGTATGACGCCCTCCGCATATAGAAAGAAAAACGATGATTTTGCCTTGTGATGGCGAGCGCCTTGTCATTTTTTCATCATCTTCGCCAGATCGGCAAAAGGATTGTAGGTCGCGCTTTGGTGATCATCTTCACCAGGCTGGATTTCGCTGCCATAGCGATCGTGCTCTAGGTATTTACTGTGCTCATGATCGTGGCAGTAGAGACAAAGCAGCTCCCAATTGCTGCCATCTTCCGGGTTGTTAGTGTGGTCGTGATCTTTGTGGTGTACGGTGAGTTCACGAAGATTGGAGTAGACAAACTCTCGGGCACAACGGCCGCATACCCAAGGATAAAGTTTCAGTGCTTTTTCACGATAGCCCGCTTCTTTGCGCGCATAACCTGCGCTGGTTCCGTAGTAATCTGATGACATGTGTGTATCTCGGTGGAAAATAAACGTGTTGATGGTATCACGCGAACACTGATGAGACCGTGATTTAAACTTGATCGTGCTTCTCAAACCCACCAACTATCCACTTTGAATTTAAATGTAGAGATTATCTAATCGATGATTGGATTGCTCACATTTGTACCGAGTTTCTCACTCTTGCCATTTTGAAAAGCGCTCAAGAAGATAATCGATCGCTAACCTTGCTCTCAATGGCAGGAAGTGACGATTCTGATAAACAATCCAGCTACTATTACCACTTCCCCAATAAGGCTCCAGAATAGGGACTAATCGACCTGATGAAAGGGCATCGTTAAAACTACTTTTGGGTAGATACGCGATGCCTAATCCTTCGCTGCAAGCCTGTAAAACAGTGTGGACATTGTTGCTTTTCCATCTCCCCTGAACTTTGACGCCATCTAAGGGCTTTCCATCCTTTTCAAACAACCAGACATCCTTATTGGCAATGATGCAGCTATGCTGCTTTAGCTGCTCTGGATGAATAGGCAGACCATGTTCATCAATATAGTGCTGGCTGGCTGCTGCTGCCATGGGTCGATCAACGAGTTTTCTCGCGACCAACCCCGAATCACTCAACCGTCCATAACGGATGGCAAAGTCAAAACCATCTTCAATAAAATTGACCATACGGGTGTTGAAGTTAATTTCTACGGTGAGATTCGGATGCAGTTTCGCGAATTCCATTAGAGCAGGAGCGACATAGTTTTCAGAAAATGCGCCAGCGGCACTAACACGCAACGTACCACTTAACTGAGTTTGCTGTGTCGTAAGCTGTTCGTTCGCTTGTTGGAGCCCAATCACTAGCTCTTTGCATTGCTGGTAATACGCTCGACCGGCCTCAGTTAAGCTCACCATCCGTGTTGAACGAGCTAACAACGCCACACCCAGTCGTTCCTCTAATTTCGTCACTTGGCGGCTAACGTGACTCGTACTGCAACCTAATTGTTTTGCTGCAGAAGAAAACCCTAAGCTCTCCGCGACCGTAACAAATTCGTTGATACCCTCAAAGCTATCCATAGTTACCTTTGCTATTTAGCAATAATGTTTTGTCAAACCAGTGTATTATCACTCATTTGAATAGCAAATAGTATGAGGGTGTTGAACAAAGAGACGCAAATCATTTGAGGAAAGCAGCATGAAAAAAGTACTAATTATTGTGACAAACCACGCGACACTCGGTGATACCGACCAAGCGAACGGAACTTACGCGCCAGAGCTTACTCATGCGCTTGACCAACTGCTTGAAGCTGGCTTTGGGTACGATATTGCTTCAATAAAAGGTGGTCAGGCACCACTGTACGGTACCGATATAGAAGGTGATGTGGTCAACGCGAAAATCTTAGCGAATGATGATTTCCAGAACCGCATCAATAACACGATCCCTGCTTCACAAGTGAACGGAGAACACTATGATGCGATCTTCTACCCTGGAGGCTTTGGCCTTCTTTCAGATCTAGCAAGCAATGAAGAATTCGCAAACATCTCCGCAACACACTATGAAAACGGCGGCATTATTGCGGCAGTATGTCATGGTCCTGGTGCTCTTCTGCCAATCACACTCAGCAACGGCGAGAAGCTCATCGCCTCTAAATCCGTGACAGGCTTTACTCGCGAAGAAGAAGTTGACTTCGGTACAATCAACGACATTCCTTTTCTTCTTGAAGAGTCTCTCGCACGCAGTGCAGCACGCTACTCTAAAGTCCAGCCATGGCAAGAGTTTGTGATTGTCGATGACCGCCTTATCACAGGGCAAAATCCAACTAGCGCGCACGCTGTTGGCAAAGCCATTGTGGATTTATTGGCCTAATTAACCAATCAAACCATCAACAGCTCAATTGAATCGAGCCGCTTCGGGGGCGTTTAGTTTTAATTAGCCACCCGAAGCGTGTAGTGTTCGAGGGTAATATGAGTGACTTAGCGGTTGCTCTGTTTTTCTGGGACTTGGGACTCAATAACCCGTCAGTTGAAGCTATTGATTTTTAATCCAATAGCTCAAATTTGTTTGAGTTCTCTGAATAATTTCACACTAAAACTTCTACTTTATAAACTCATGAATAACGGTATTTGCATTATCTTGGACTGACTCTTGACCAATAATTTCCGGCCAATGTATTGCTTGGTTGGCTAATTTTCCCGTTAACCCTTTTTCACTGCCCCACCAAATACCAGTCTCAAGATCCTCTGTATTTAGCATCACGTCCACATAACGTTTGGCACCCACTTCAACAGAATGTGCTTTACCAAAGAACTGCAAAACTCTCATTGTGGCATTGGTTGCCCATTTTTGATACCAAGGGAAAGCATCTGCCCCCGATGTGCCCGCTGCCATTCCTGGATCAACAGTGACAAACCTAAAGTTCGGATGTTTGCGTGCCATACTCATGGTCCATAGGGCACCCATAAGTTTTACCGAACCATAGTGGTCAGTATAGGCCTTGTTTTGGGCAAATTTTTCTCCATTTACAACCGATACCCACTCTTCTATCGAGCCTTCTGTAATCGGCGGTTTCGCGGCGCCAATCTCAGGCGCTCCTCTTGCTGCAAAGCTGGCGACATACACGACCGATCCCCTAGTGTTTAACTTCCCGTTATTCATTAAACGTTCCGCTAAATGGATATTCCCTAATACATTAACTGCGAAGGTAAAAATAACACCATCTTTTGTAAGTTTTGTAGGCTCAGAACCGCCTGCACCACCAGCATTTAATACAATGCCATCGACTTGGGTATCAAGATTTTCAGCTGCTTTTCGACAGGACTCTAAATCACTTACATCTACAATCAATGTTTCGAAAATGTTCTTGCCTGTGAGTTTTTCCAACTGCTGAAGCGCTTGTTCCGCTCGCTCTTCACTTCGGCATGCCAAAATAATTTTTGAAATACCTTTTCTTTGAGCAAACTGTTTAGCAGCCTCAAACCCAAGTCCAGAGTTTGCGCCGGTAATTAAAATTGAAGAATATGTCATATCGAGTACCGAGTAGAAATAGAAGAACTACAATGAAAGAGCTATTGATATAGTGAAGAAAACTTCTGGATCAAATTTAAATTTTTACGCAGCGAACACTGAACATATAATCTTTTGAGCTGGTCGCACGACGAATTTCGCCTTTGTGCGCATTCCACCAAGAGTAAGCCAATGTGCGAATGATACCTTTAGCGTCAGATGCGCTATCGGCAGTCCAAAACTCGGTATAAGCTCCCTCTGTGATGTAAAAACCATTCCATTTAACACCAGCAGGTCTGGCAAAGAAGTTATGTTTGTTGACTAAAGACTGATCCACCTTTTTAAATGGCCCGTCAGCTTGTGCCTCTTTTAGCTGTAAGCCAAGCTGCTGGTCACCGCCTCGCCAACCTTCTTGGTGAACTTCGTCTTCAGGCATGCCAATGCTTCGCTCAAGCTTTTTCCAGTCCTCATCTGTCGCAACTCTCCAACCCTCAGGACATAAGTTTCTCTCATCAGCGACATCATGCCAGTTGTATAGTCGACCATATTTCAACAAGTTAGCTTCATCATCTTTTGGAATGACGTCAGAGCTAACAGCCGAACCATCTTGGAACTTGGTACTTCTCAGCCCTTCAGCTAACCAGACCTGATCACCGATGGTCACCGTTCGATAGACATTACCTTCCATGTCATGAACCGTATTTTCCAGTTGGTAAAGATCCTCATTGATGTCCTTAGCAAAGGTTGTAGTAGCAAGTACCATACTGACTCCTATAGATAGAATAATTTTTTTCACGGCAAGTCACCTTTCATTGACGCAGTGGAATTACTATATCTATCACCCAGAACAGGAAATAGGCGAATTGCTCTTTAAAAAATGCCTATTTGTATCAAATAGGCATTTTAAACTATCTAATAATTCGCTAACTACGCAATATTCTCAATCATGCCCTTAGCTTGACTCCATTGCTTAGGCGATTGGCCATACATACGTTTAAACTCACGGCTGAATTGAGAAGAGCTCACATACCCTACCGCCATTGCAGCCTCGTTAACGCCCATACCTCCTGCTATCTTCATAGCGGCTTTGTTTAAGCGCATAGACTTCATAAATTGGATAGGGGACATACGAGTTGCTTGTTTGAATTTACGATGGAAAACTGCACGACTCATGCAAACGATAGAGGCGAGTTCATCAATAGTGACGTTCTTACTCAGGTTCAGTGACAGGTACTCGATCGACTTCGCGATTTCGTTTCCAATTCCAAACGCTCTTCTTGCAGAAATACCAGCATCGCCTTTCAGCACTGCGTAGTAGAATTCCCGCAGACGGCTTTCACCCAAGATAGCGGTATCGATACTACTGTCGCCCAGTTGAAGTAACCTAAGTAGCGCATCAGAAAAGGTATCATCCCAATTAGCCAGTGACATACCAGGTGGTTGCGAGCCACTTTTTGGTCGTTTTATCGCGCTGACGGCACTCTCCATTTCAATCACCAGTTCAGTCATAACCTTGGTATCTAGAGAAATATAAACGCCTAGCAAAGGCTCTTCTGGAGAGGCTTCAGGTGTCCCCGCTTCGACGGGTAGAGAGACTGTACAGCACATATATTGACTGTCGTCATATACGTAATGATCGCCGTCGAGAATCGCTTCTTTCTTACCACTCAAAATGACAATCACCGTCGGTTCATATACCGCAGGTGCACAGGGTATCGAGTGCGTCACTCGAAACAAACTAACACCTTTGATGCCCGTTTCGACCATGCCATCTTCAACAATCCGGCTCTCTACTATTTGTTTAATTCTCTGTTTCATTTTGTGCCTCAACCGCCGTGGTGATACAAATAGGCATTTTTTAAAGAGCATTTGACCTATTTGAGCAAACCATTTGAGAGATATAGTTAACTATTATTGACGATACTCGCTCCGATAGCAGCTTGCAAATCGAAGTAACTAGCTCAACAAGATGACAGAGGTTCAGACGATGATGATTCCACAGTTTAGGAAAATTTGATGTTCAAGAGGCTAATGTTTTCAGTCATAGCAGCCAGCTTAGTGGCTTGCTCTTCTCCTAATGTTTACGAAGACCTTAACGCAGTAACGACACCAGTACCTGATAAACATGAGCTCGGTATTGCTTTTGGCGGTGGTGGTGTCCGAGGGTTTATGCATCTTGGGGTTCTTAAAGCGCTCGAAGAAGAGGGGGTAAAAGCAGAAGTGGTGAGCGGCACTTCCGCAGGTTCAATCGCGGCGGTCCTCTATGCATCGGGCATGACCGTTGAGAAAATGGAAGCGGCAATTGAAGAGATTGGCATATTAGATCTGGCCGATTTTGTGGTGTCTTCAAGAGGGCTAGTTAATGGGAAAAGACTCTCTGAATGGATAAATAGCCAAGTTGACTATGATGACTTAACTGATATGCCAATACCTGTCGCCGTTACCGCTACTAATCTCACAACGCAAGAAGTCGTGATGATTCGTTCCGGAAATCCCGGTCACGCGGTGCAAACCTCATCAACAATCCCTGGGGCATTTGTACCGGTTGAGCACCAAGGAGATATTCTAGTTGATGGTGGTGTTCTTAGCGTGATTCCTGTCGATGCGGCAAGAGAGTTAGGCGCACAAAAGATCATTGCAGTCGATATATTTTGCCACAATCAACCGACTCCTGACGCACAGGCAAGCAAGGTCACCCTTGCTACTTTTCGCATGCAGAGCTGTCGGTTATCTCAGCAAGAGCTAAATAGTGCAGACATCATCATTGCCCCAAAGTTTGAGCCAAGAAACAGCGGTGCATTTGATGAAAAAGAGCAGGCTATTGAAGCCGGGTACCTCGCCACAAAAGAGGTGATGCCTGATATCAAAGCATTGTTCCTCAAGTAGTTTTCTGGCAAATATTGGGGCTGTTCCGAGCTGGCCACGATAGTTATTATGTGCAAAGTCCCTATCATCTCGCTCTTTGGGGCGGGACACTCTCATTAATTACTTCGGCTGATACCTTGTCTTCTTCGCAAACTGTTGCATGGCTTCAGAAAACGTTGCGGTACGGCCTTTAGTTTGTATCTGGACGACCTTATATCCCATATTCTCTAGTGCTTGACGCTCGGCCAACACGGCTTTGTCGTCTTGCTGACTGCCCTTTGCGGGCTGATGAATGTAACACCCCTCCAATTGACCATCTTCGACCAGTTGGTGGTGTTTCAGTGCGTTGATATCAAGTTTCATACGGTTTCTTGTCGTTAAAATGGAAGTATCTGCAGCAAATTATAGGCGCTTTAGCGGTTTTACTACGCTATCCAGCCCTTCAATTTTGAGTGCGAGGCACAGCTGCAATAACTGGCCAAGCTCACCTTTTGGCCAGCCTTTTTTATCGAACCAAAGCAAATACAGTTGCCTTCTGGAAAGTGTGAAGTAACTCACCTTTGCTTTGTATTAGAGTCAAAATCTAGACTGTTCAATAAACAACCAAGACCCTGAGTAACTTTACCGTCGTTAGCGACGTTTACAGATAAATATAGACCTCTGCCAAACGATCAAACATTTTTGGCGTTAATCACTTTCTTCGAGCAAGTTGAAACTAGAATCCTTGATTACCCACCATTGCCCGAGTCAATGCATGCAAACCAAATATAAATCATTGTTATATCACGAATTGTTACATATTCCCCGTGATAAATTCCCCTCTGAGATATGCTTTCAGGCTATTATGCAACAGAGGTTTAACCTCTAAGAAATATGGATACATATCTAATAAATAAGGAAAAAAATGTTTTTAAAACACTCAGCGATTGCAACGTCAGTTATTGCTGCAATCGCACTTGCAGGTTGTAAAAGTGACTCATCGACTGCACCACCACCTCCAACAGAATCACCAACAACTCAAGGCCAATTCATCGATGCCGCAGTGGAAGGCTTATATTACGTGGCTAAACCTAGTGGCAAGTCTGGTTACACCGATGCCGAAGGTAACTACAACTATGAAGAAGGGGATACAATCGCATTTTTCTTAGGTGGTGAAAATGGCCTAAGAATTGGCAGCACGTCTGCGCGCTCGATTACTTCTCCCTTTGAAGCTACGGGTAATTTCCAAAAAGCCCTCAATCTAGCACGTATTCTGCAAACCATGGACGATGCCAGCAACGGCTCTATTACGCTACCAGATACCGTCAAGTCGCCGAGCGCAAGCATGATTGCTGCTCTTAACAATGTGATGCTGCACGATCTAACCTCTGCAACCGATCTTCTATCGGAACTGAATCATAGTGACTGGATCAGTGAGGAAGACGCACTTGAGCACTTAAACGACTCCTTAAAAGGCCTTGAGCGCGGTAGCAAAGCGATCTTAACCGATTGGCAACGAGGCTCAGGCAAGTACCTTCGCACTGTTGACTCGGCACTGTTGGCGAAAAACCCAAGCGATACACATGAACACCTTTATGTGCATGCCGACAAACTGCTAGACAAAGATTTGTTTGATCAAGTCCAAGGCATGCCAATCATGACCATGCGCTTAAACGAAGCAGAACTGCTCATATTACAAGGCTCAAACGACACCAAGCTAAGTGGTGATGCAGCCAAGCTATACTTAACCTGCATTGATGGAGCTGACGACGCAAACTACAGTTATGATACTGACAATGGTAAGTCTTATTGTGATGGTGCCGAAATCACTACACCTAGCCCCAAGTTCGACATAGACAATACTTATTTTCAATACAACCTGCTCAATCCAAATACTGAGTCTAGCGAAGATGAAGATGAACCGTGGGAGGATGTGAAGGAATTTGGCGTCCTCTATGAATGTCTTGCAGACCAAAACTGCTCAGAAGCCAAATTAACTGGATTTAGTATCACCGAATACGATGACAGCGATGAGCAAGATGGCTCAGCGATGCAAAAAGACAAACTATCAACGAGCTACGATTCAATAACTGGCATTTACACTGAAGTGAAGAAACGCACGGTAACTAGTGGTATGTATAATGGTCGTACGTCAGAGTCATTGAGCTTTGCTTACCTAGTCGATAGCCCAACTGCGGAGCGCTACGTGGACTTTAAAGGGAACTGGCATGCGGTCGCGACTCGCAATGGCTGTGACGTGGTAGCGACTTCAACCTATACTTTTGATGAACAAGGTGTCACTGTAACTGGCGCAGAGTTTGAAAGTGGCTGCGAGACCGCTCAGATTTCAGAAACAAAGTCATATGCTGAACTCGCCGAAATGGATTTCTGGTGGTTTACTACCAATGGCGCAAGTAACGAAAGTAAAGCGACACTAGCACAGCTAAACACCACTATTCGTTGGTGCGATAAAGACGAAGATGATATGTCTGCCGATTGTGCTGACGACGATGTTAAATTCAATCGCTGGGAATATTCACCTGCTGGCAAAGATTGGGATCAAGGCACACTTAATCGCCGTACACTAAGTAGTGATGGTTTAGTTAAATCAACCATTTCCATGTATAAGAAATAACATCGCAAGCTCTAAGCGTTTAAGTTCTATAATCTTAAAGCATAATCTTTAGCCAACAATACAAAGGCGGCCATCAGGCCGCCTTCTTCATTAACAGCTTCAACTTGATACTACGTCAAGCTAAAAGTCTCGCTTCAGGGGCTTTACTACATTATCCAAGCCTTCTATTTTCAAAGCTAAGCATAATTTTAGAAGATCACCTAGCTCGCCATTTGGAAAACCCTTGCGGTCGAACCACAGCAGGTATTCTTCAGGTAGGTCGATGAGCATTCGGCCCCCATATTTGCCAAAAGGCATAGGGGTGCGAGCCAGTTTGATGAGGTTTTCTTTTTCAAGCATGGTGGGGTAACCAGAGTGCGCTGTTTGGATAAATGGGTCGCGCGATACCCTAACATGACTACCCTTCTCGCACCACATGTGCGTATTCGACAATCACTTGATTGCCTTCGATATAGGCGTTTTGGATTTCGCCATCAACGCTCATACGGCTCTGCAAGTAGACAATTTTCGGTCCCTGGTCACTGCGCTCTTTTAAGCTGGGTACCACCAATTTGGGGTCTAAGTGAAGTAAGTGACAGAACTTGGTGACAAAAGGCATTGTCATCGGCGCCTCACCGCGCAGCACGCGCGAGAAGCTCAGTTGGTTCATGCCCAGTTTCTTCGCAAACTCCATTTGCGTTAGGCGCATCTTCGATTTTTGTGACATCCAAGTCGTGTAGATCGCCTCTCTGTCTTGTTCGGTAAATTCCATGCTGCTCTCGTTGTTCAATGGTCGCGATAATAAAGTTGAGTCAATAAGGCGGTATTGTCCGCGCAGCGCGTCAAAACGATGTCAGAGAGAAGTTAGCGCAATTTGAATCTTTGACGAAAAATTAGCGGGCACAAAGTGCCCGCGATGTAATGAGGGGTGAGTTAGAACAGACTCGCTAGCAGGCGCTTAAACCAATCCACCAGCTTCTTAAACAAGCCACCTTCCTCGACAGGTTGTTGGGCAATCAGTGGGGCCGTCGCCACGGTTTCGCCATCGACGCTGTAAATGACTTGTCCTAGGGTTTCGCCTTGTGCAATCGGTGCAACAAGATCGGAACTAAATTCGACTTCGGCGGCGAGCTTGGTGACATCTCCTTTCGCTAGAGTGATGAAAACGTCTTTTTCCACACCCACGTCCACGGTATCGGTTTTACCCATCCACACTTTAGGTGAGGCGACCGATTGACCGGCTCGGGTTGGCGAGATGGTATCGAAGAAGCGAAAACCGTAGCTCAGTAACTGCTTGCTTTCTGACTCACGTGATTTGGTGCTGCTTGAACCCATCACAACCGATATCAAACGCATGTCGCCACTGGTTGCTGATGTCGCTAAGCTGTAGCCGGCGCCGCTTGTGTAACCGGTTTTCATACCATCGACATTCATGCTGCGGTCACGCAATAAACCGTTACGGTTGTATTGAGTAATGCCGTTGTAGGTGTAGGAGGTTTCGCTGTAGAGCGGATAAATGTCCGGCAGATCACGAATAATCGCTTGGCTCAGCTTAGCGATATCACGAGGTGTGGAAAACAGACCATCGCTATCTAGACCATGGGGGTTGGTGTAGGACGTGTTGGTGAGTGCCAACTTGTCCGCCCAAGAGTTCATCAAGCTAACGAACGCATCCTCGCTACCTGCCACATGCTCAGCAATGGCGACACTAGCGTCATTACCTGATTGAACAATCAAGCCGCGGTAGAGATCCATCAACTTCACGTCGGTGCCGACTTCAATGAACATCTTCGATGAATCAGGGAAGTTCTTCGCCCATGCGCGTTGGCTAATTCGAACATCATCGTCTAAGGAGATGTTGCCTGCTTTCACTTCTTGCCCAGCGACATAGGCCGTCATCAACTTAGTCAGACTGGCTGGGTTAAGTTTGGTGTCGGCGTTTTTCTCGACTAACACGTGACCTGTGTTGTAGTCCATCAAAATATACCCATTGGCGCCCAACACCGGCGCATCAGGAACAATCGTTGGAGCAGCCACTGCTACGTGAGCAGTCGCCAAAGAAGAAAGGAAGACCGACGCTATCAAAGAGTGTTTTTTCATAATTCGCGGTAAATGTCCTGTTGGGTTAACACACTTACCTGAGTATAAACAACCTGATGCTGCTTGCAGCCCTGTTGTAATCAATGGTTACTATTGAGCGAGATTTGACGTAAAAATCACACGGCAACAGGTAAAAAGAGTAAGGACGAAAAAGCCAGCGACTGGTCGCTGGCTTTAGTAATAGGTCACAACACTCAGCATCGATGCTTAGTGTGGATTTCGCTTATCAATTTGCGGATCCGGAGAGCGTGCGTTTCACCGAAAATGGATTTTTGATGCGTCGGTTGCGGTAGCGATACCAAAGGTACGTCGCGACGATAGAGAAGTAGAGATAACTCATCACAAATACCAACGGAGAAGTAATTAGGCCTTGTGATACACCGAAGAGCACGCCCGCCGCGGCGACAAAAAACTTCGCGAACAAACCAAGTATCAACATCGCCAACGCCAATTGCGGGAATTGAACACGCTGAAACGCGCACCAGTAGCAGCTTGCGACTGCCAGTGTCGCAATCGAAACACCGAGCAAGAAAGAGTGAAAGTGCTCAGCAGACGCTACGCCAGCAGATACAGACATCATAAGAATTAGAAACAGTTTCATTGTGTGCCTCGCTTTTTAAACCTAGAAAAAAGCTTCCTTTCATTTTCGCAAACTCATTTTGCGTTTATTTTCGCCTTTCCTCGACCAAATGCAAGCGCGTTTTTTGACCAAAAATAGGCTCATCCGACCAGAATTAACAATGGTTAAATAATTGTTACAGATAGATTTACTGGAGTGATTGCACCACCTGCACTTGCAGCCTTCACACACACAAATCGGCACAAAGGTTACAAGTTGATAACAAACATTACATCTAAAAATAGTGGCTATTTTATGATCTAAATCACTTCAACACAGGCAAAAGTAGCGCCATTTATATACAGCAAAACCCTAGTTTTCATTTTTGATCCATAGATTGGCATAAGCGCATGCGTCATCAGTCTTAAAACATCAGTTTCCTCACCTCTATAACAATGCGCTGTTCGATATTTACACGCTAGTCACGCTCTGATACCTTTCGCGCACTCAACTTTGTGCATTCCAACGGATGTCATTCACTCATGCCTTCAGAATACCGAATCAAAAAAATCGTCGAAATCGGAGACACGCTCCATCGCAGCGGCTGTGCGCCTTATAAGCTAGAAAAATACACTAAGTTTTACGCCCGTAAACACGGCGTCGATGTGATGGTTCAAGCCACACCTACTACGGTGAACTATCAGTTTCCGGATGACAATAATGCCGTCGTGATGCGCCGCCATCCTCTCGCGTCAATCAATCTGAGTTTATTGGCCAATACCATCATTCGTATTAACCAACCCAGCTCCGAACCTGTTCCAGAGCCTGTCGGTTACCCGAAATGGGTGATTGCTCTGGCGAACATGGGGATTCCACCGGCCTATTTGATGCTGGTCGGCAGTACCATCGATGCGATTTTACTCTCTGTGCTACTTGGTTTTGTGGTGTGGATGACACAACAAGTGTGCAAAGCTCGCCGTGCGATCGCGGTGGAATTTGTCTCGGCGTTATTGACTGGCATTCTGGTGGCCTATTTTGCCAGCACATCGGCGCAGATACCGGTCTGGGCGCTTTGTATTGCCTCAATCGTGCTGTTCGTACCGGGGTTGTCGATTGCCAACTCCCTAGAGTGTCTCGCCTTCAATGATTTGGTGTCTGGCACGAGCTTACTCGGACAAAGTGCGCTCTCGTTGATTAAGCTGTTTGTCGGTATCGTCATGGGGCTCAACATTGGTGAAGCAATATGGGGGCAAGCTGCCGCTAGCACTTACATCAATCAAGTTCCGCTTTGGTTGC
Source organism: Vibrio sp. R12-SW3-ISO1 (assembly GCF_059834005.1). Classification (NCBI taxonomy): domain Bacteria; kingdom Pseudomonadati; phylum Pseudomonadota; class Gammaproteobacteria; order Vibrionales; family Vibrionaceae; genus Vibrio; species Vibrio sp. R12-SW3-ISO1. Next base: position 103,219 of record NZ_JCBDGK010000006.1, on the reverse strand, counting down.
ACGTCAGTGGCCTGTTTCTGATTTCGATTTCACTCGGCATTATCTTTAACGCAAGACCAAAGGACATTTTGCTGGGGCTGCCGGTGGCGATGCTCGGCATGTGGGGGCCATTTTATTTAGGCTTTGAGAGCGGCTGGGTCGTCGGAACTTGGGTCACGACAGTGCTGATCACTTTATATGGCACGTGGTTGGCGAAAAAGATGGAATTGACGGGTAGCATCTACATTGTTCAGGGCATCATCATTTTGGTTCCGGGTAGCCGCGTACTAGTCAGTGCGGGCCAATCAGTCTTTGAACAATCGATTTTGCCCATTCCGAGTATCGGGCTTTCTGCGTTGTTCATGTTCTCAGCGATCGTGGCAGGGCAGATTACCGCGTACTCCCTCTATTCGCCAAAGATTGAACGCTAACGCCAAACACTTTGGCCTCTGACATGAAGAGCCCTATTCGATAGTCACCTTTAGGCAGCTATGGAGTAGGGCTCTTTGCCTTTGTGTTTCATTTTACGACTGAAACTGCCTTTGCCTTTCTTCGCTTTCTCTACTTGTGTTCGATACATCGAACTCGTCACAAGTGCTTTTAAGGCGTTATCTTTCACCACCCCTCTGCCCATATCATGCTCCAACGTCACACTAAGCGTGAGATCGCCCTTACTTTTTTTCATCACTTTTCCTTTTTCTCATTGATTTGTTCGGTTCATAAAACGGGTTATTTGACTGACAAAACACTCAATAGCAGGATTTCACCAGTCACTTAGCCACACATTCAACCAAGCAATCGAATGTTACACTAGTTATACGAGCTACGATAATATTTTCGAAAGTAAACCTAGCGCAAAATTCTAATGAAAACATTTGTTTTTCTAAATAATTTACACCGATTTTTATTGACTTAGTTGCACTTAGCATTAGACTGTCAGGCAGCTAGAAAACGGTTCTTGTTTACTTTCGCCGTTATCGTTAGATTTCTTGTATATCTGCCTTAACGTCGTGCGCAATAGCAATCTCCTTTTCCACGCTATAGGTGCCGTCATGGCTTTATAAGATTTATCAAGGATATACATTATGTCTAACACTGTTACTGGTACAGTTAAATGGTTCAACGAAACTAAAGGTTTCGGTTTCATCCAACAAGAAAACGGTCCTGACGTTTTCGCTCACTTCTCTGCAATCACTGGCGACGGTTTCCGTACTCTAGTTGAAGGTCAAAAAGTTGAGTTCGTTGTTTCTCAAGGTCAAAAAGGCCCACAAGCTGAGAACATCAAAGTACTTTAATTTTCAAGTACTAAAGAATTACAATAGCCAGCATTCGCTGGCTATTTTTTTATTGAAGCATTATGGCACTCAAACCCACTATTTATAAATTTCGCATCAACTTGTCTGATACCAATCGTGACTTGTACGATGCCACTCAACTGACGCTTGCCCAGCACCCGTCAGAAACGACCGCTCGTATGATGGCCCGCGTCTTAGCGTACTGCCTACAATGGCAACCGGATTTAGCCTTTACTAAAGGTCTCTCTACCACCGAAGAACCTGACCTTTGGGTCAAATCACTCGACGATCAAACACTGCTTTGGGTCGATGTGGGTGAGCCCTCTCTTGACCGAATCAAAAAGTCAACGCGAATCGCTCAGCAAGTGCTCGTCTACTCGTTCAATAGCAAATCCGATATATGGTGGGAGCAAAGTAAAAACAAGGCCCATCAATACCCTGCGTCGATTTACCGATTAGATGCAGACGCCGTCGAAGCGCTTGCCAATGTGGTCGCTCGCACGATGGATTTGTCGGTGATGATCACCGGCGATAGTCTCTTTATCGATTGTGAACAGGGTTCATTTGAAGTCGCAGTCACGACACTTCAGCATCAGCACTGATCCTCTATTCGGGCGACACACCCATTGTTGTCTCGCCCTTTTCAACACATTCTCTTCAAATACACTAAGCTAATATCTGTGACTTATAGGTCACTCATAGTTATCCTTTCGGTCCTGTGCCACAATGGATGCTCACCATTGTAAAAATGGGTACTTACCTGAAAAAACACGAGATTGTGTATGCCTGAAAAGAAAGTGTTGGTGCTTTACGCACACCCCTCTTCTGCGCGTTCAGAAGTCAATCAGCGACTGTTTGATGCAGCCAAGCAATGCCAAGGTGTCACGGCGGTCGACCTCTACTGGGAATACCCGACCTACAACATCAACATAGATAGAGAGCAACAACGTTTGCGCGAGCACGACGTGGTGATTTTCCAGTTTCCGCTTTATTGGTATTCCACGCCCGCCATTTTAAAAGAGTGGCAGGACTTGGTACTTGAGTACGGCTTTGCTTACGGGCAAGATGCCGATGCGCTATACGGTAAGGTGTTTTTTTGCGCTTTATCGGCCGGAGGTAAACAAGATGCCTACCAAACCGACGGTTACAATCACTTCCCCATTCGTGCGCTACTGCATCCCATTGAACAAATGGCGACACTGACTGGCATGACCTACCTACCACCGTTTGCTCTTTTTGGCGCTCGAACTGCTAAGGAAGATGGTCGGATTGCGGCTCACTTATCACAGTGGACCCAACTCCTGAATGATCTGGTCGCAGACCGTGTGGAGATCAATACCGCCTCAGAGGCCGCCACACTCAATGAATATCTGAGTCAAGGAGGTCATGCATGACCCTCTATTTTCTCCAAGCCTTTATCTATTTAGTCGCGGCCGTGATTGCCGTGCCCTTAGCCAAGCGATTTGGCCTCGGCTCTGTGCTGGGCTATTTGATTGCGGGCGTGGTGATCGGGCCCATTATCGGTTTAGTCGGTGAAGAGACCACCACTATCCAGCATTTCGCTGAGTTTGGTGTGGTAATGATGCTGTTTTTAGTCGGCTTAGAGCTTGAACCTAAAATGCTCTGGTCAATGCGAAATCGTCTGTTAGGGCTGGGCGGATTGCAAGTCACGCTCACGACACTGGCCACCATGTACATCGCGATGTGGTTTGGGATCACATGGACGATAGCGTTAGCGATAGGGCTGATTTTTGCCCTCTCTTCGACAGCGATTGTCCTGCAGACCTTCAACGAAAAAGGGCTATCCAAAACAGAGGGTGGGCAAAACGCCTTCTCTGTGTTGCTCTTTCAAGATATCGCCGTCATCCCCATGCTGGCCTTTATCCCGCTGTTAGCGTTACCTGAGTTGGTCGAGCAAGCACAAAACTTGGCAGCTAATGCCGCCGAGCATCATGAAGAGCTCAGCTTGGTCGCGCATCTGCCAGGCTGGGCGTATGCGATGGTGATTGTCGCCTCAATTGCAGGGCTGGTCATTGGCGGGCACTACCTGAGTCGGCCACTGCTTCGCTTTGTCGCCAGCTCCGGCCTGCGTGAAATATTCACCGCAACTGCTCTGATGCTGGTTGTGGGTATCGCCGCGTTGATGAGCTTAGTTGGCCTGTCCCCCGCACTGGGCACCTTTTTGGCGGGGGTTGTTCTGGCAAACAGTGAGTTTCGTCATGAGCTCGAATCCAACATTGACCCCTTTAAGGGCTTGTTACTGGGGCTCTTTTTTATCACAGTAGGCGCTGGCATCGACTTCTCGATTCTCTTTAACGATTTCTTCCTGATTATTGGCCTAACACTGGGCGTGATGGCACTGAAAGGTGGCATCCTTTATCTCCTTGCTTGGGCTTTTCGAATTAAAAACAACAACCGTTGGTTGTTCACGCTCAGCTTGGCGCAGGCAGGGGAATTTGGTTTTGTGCTGCTCAGTTTCAGTATGCAAAATCACGTATTGCCGTTTGATATCGCTCAGAGGCTCTCTTTAGTCGTCGCGCTATCGATGTTCCTCACCCCTGGCTTATTCATCTTTTACGATAAGTTTATCTTGCCGCGTTTTCAGACGAAGGCCAACGATCAGGACGCCGATGTGATTGATGAAAAAGGCTCAGTGATCATCGCAGGGATTGGTCGATTTGGCCAAGTGGTCAATCGCCTACTGGTCGCTAACGGCGTACACACCGTTGTACTGGATCACCAAGCGGATCAGGTAGATATGATGAGGCAAATTGAGACCAAAGCCTATTTTGGTGATGCGACTCGTCCTGATTTACTCCATACCGCAGGCATTGAAGAGGCGGCGATGATCATACTCGCCATGGATAATCGCGAAAGCAGCGTAGAGCTAACTAAGTACGTGAAACACACCTACCCTCATGTCAAGATTCTTGCTCGTGCGTTCGATAGAGGACACGGCTATCGTCTTCGTCAAGCGGGGGCCGATGTGATTGAGCTAGAGACGTACCACTCAGCCCTAGAGATGGGCGCGCAGGCCATGAGGGCCCTAGACTTTCATCCGTTTTATGTCGAGCAACATAAAACCGCCTACAAAGAGGTGGAAGAGCGCAAATCCGATATGCTCTATCGCGCTTGGGAGGATGATTCCCACGGCGAACGTTTTGACAACAACTATCGCAAGCTCTTTATCGAGTTAGAACAGCAAATCAAATTGTCGATGTCCACCGATAGACAGGATCAACATGAACCCGGAGAACGAGGATGGACACCACCGCCCAAAGGATACGCGGACAAACTTGATGACAACGATACCCAAGACCGAGCCTAGCTCGGTCACCCTGTTTTACCAGCAATGAAGTGACCATGAAGAGAAAATCCAACAGCGCGACCAACGCACAGACAAGCTCACAGACAGCCTCATTAGGCCAGCAACTGTTCACCATGACTTGGCCTATGCTGTTTGGCGTGCTTTCGCTAATGAGTTTTCAATTAGTGGACAGTGCATTCATCGGGCAACTCGGTGTGCTTCCGCTCGCGGTGCAAGGATTTACCTTGCCTATCCAAATGATCATTATTGGCATCCAAGTTGGCTTAGGTATCGCCACGACAGCAGTCATCGCCAAAGCACTGGGCGCCAACGACACTCGCTACGCCAAACAACTGGGTGGACTAGTCCTTACCATTGGTAGCGTAGGGGTTGCGGCCTTCGCCGTCGTGCTTTATCTACTGCGCAAGCCAATACTGAGCCTACTCAGTGCACCAGACTCTGTCTTACCGATCATCGATACCTACTGGATCGTTTGGGCGGCGAGCGCATGGGTCGGCGCGGTGTTGTACTTTCTCTACAGCATATGTCGCGCCAACGGCAATACTCTACTACCCGGCACCATGATGATGGTCACCAGCGCAATAAACTTAGCGCTTGATCCTGTGTTTATTTTTACTCTCGACCTAGGGATTAACGGCGCCGCAATAGCCACCATTGTTGCTTTTGGCTGCGGTATTCTGGTCGTCGCCCCTAAAGTGCTGCGCAAGGAGTGGATGAGCTTTGATTGGAGTGACTTGAACGTTTTCAGCAGCGTGCGTTCTATTGGCAACATTATGGGCCCGGCGATGGTCAGTCAGCTCCTTCCGCCTCTCTCTTCAATGATTGCGACCAAGCTTGTCGCCGGTTACGGCACCGCCGCCGTGGCCGCATGGGCATTGGGGTCGCGCTATGAATTTTTTGCCATCGTCTCAGTGCTGGCATTGACAATGTCGATGCCCCCTATGGTCGGTCGCTTACTCGGCGCCGGCAATATTAAGGATATCCGTCAACTCGTCACGATTGCGGTTAAGTTTATTTTGCTGTTCCAGCTCGCGATTGCACTGGTGACCGGTCTTAGCTCGGGTCTGTTAGCCGATCTCATGACGGGGGAAAATCAAGTCGAATCGATCCTCTCGATGCACTTGGTGCTAGTACCATTTAGCTTAGGTCCGCTGGGGGTGTGCATGTTGATGGTCTCTATTTCCAACGCTCTGGGTAAAGCCTACACAGCGTTAACCATCTCTGCCTTGCGACTGTTTGCCTTCTTCCTACCCTGTTTGTGGGTCGGCGCTTATCTCGGCGGGATTCAAGGGCTCTTTTGGGGAGCGAGCATCGGTAATCTCCTCGCGGGTGCCTGCGCTTGGGTACTGTATCAGCGTACGTTACGCTCGATTGAATCGGCCAAATAAAATAAGTTGAAATGAAAGGTGGCTTTCGCCGTTCTTAATACAAAGCAGACAAAACGACGTACCTAGGAGAGACATATGGCAGCGCCAATCAAAGTAACCCTCTATCGCTGGGCGGGCAGTTGGGGACCATTCAAAGTGAACATTCCCTGTGGTGAGTGCACGCTGACCAAAGACATTCTCACTGATACCTTTGCCAACGAACTGGCCGATGTGCCGGTCGAACTTGAGGTGAAAGATTGGCTCTCTCATTGGTGGGAGCCGCTCAAAGCCGGAGCGTGGCATGCGCCAATTGTGATGGTCGAGGGTAAAGTGATCAGTCAAGGGGAAGCGCTCAACCGCGGTGTATTGGTGCAGTCGATCATAAAAGCATGGACCGAGCACGATACACTGGGCGGTAATATCGTCTTTGGTAAAGCAACATGCCCTTATTGTGTAAAAGCGAAGGCATTGCTCGATGAGGCTGGCATCGAATATCGTTATCACGACGTGGTCAAAGAGAGTGCGGCTTTGTATCGAATGATCCCGGAAGTAAAAGCGATCATCGGTGAAAAAACGCCCGTTACCGTGCCACAAATATGGCTGGATGGTCACTACATTGGCGGGGCTGACAACGTAGAGGCGTGGCTTGTCAACAAAGGATTAGGCAAGGTGCCTGACAATGTCGTCATTATGCAAAATCAGTCCTCTAACGGCTAGCACTGGCTATCACATTGACGTTTTGAACAAACAATTAAGCCCCATCGAAAATGGGGCTTAATATTATCTATTCGTTCGTTTGGCGTTAGATTCGCCAGTGCCAGATTACTTAGCGATTTTGTTCAGTACGCGCTTAAAGAAAGACGCTTTTTTCGCTTTTGGCTTGCCGTAAAACATTTCGTTCATGGCGTGCTTTGCAATCATTTGGCCTAGGTATGCACCTGCTAGATCGTTGTTCATGATTTTCTCCTCAAAGAATATGAGTGTGATTTTAATCACAAAAACAACAAAAGCAAGAGATATATCACATTTATTATATTTAATTGCACTCTTGTTTCATTTTAGTGCGCGATAGATCATTTTGGTGCAAATAACCCTGCTCTCAAACGGTCACCTTCATGGCTGCGTGTCGTTAACTGCGCTTGGGTTGTTGGTAGGTTTTACCCGCCATTTGGTAGGTATCTTTACGCTTAACGTCAAACTGCGTATCGAAGAACCAAGCCACAAAACGAATCACCTCATCCCCTTCGTTCATCACATGCTCAATGAACTCCTGCTCTTCGCCTTGCTCGTTTTCTTGCAGAGTCACATGGTAAATACGCGATTCCCCTTCGACTTCCGCTAGAGCAAACTGACCCGTCAATGCCTCGGCCGCCTGCGCCACTTCTTCATCGCTACTGGCTTTCAGCATCTCCAATGCTTGTGGCAGACTGTCTTGTTCGCACAGTGCTTTCACTAAACTTTCAAACTCTTGGTATTCCATTGTCGATCTCTCATCGCATTCAAACCGCGCCATTGTACCTACATCCTCTACTGAGTGGTACTCCAGACGAAACCCCGTGCGTTTTCGCCGTAATCTATTAAGATGTGATCTCATTACTTCCTAAAGCGAAACAATGAGCCAGTATGGATTGGATTCAAAGTGTACACAGTTACCTTCGTGTCGTAGACGAAGGCAGTTTTAGCGCCGCTGCACGTAAACTCAACACCACCAACTCCGCGGTCAGCAAGCGCATTCACTGGCTTGAAGAGCGCCTCGGTGTCCAGCTGTTAAAGCGCACCACGCGCTCCGTCACCCAAACCGAAGCGGGCGCGCTTTTTTATCAACGGGCTAAAGTCCAATTGGATGAGTGGCAATCGATCGTCGATGAAACGCGCTCGGTCAATCAAAGCCCTGCTGGGCTACTCAAAATTGGCGCGACCTTGGCAATAGGGTCGAAATTTCTTGTCCAATACCTCAATGATTTCTTGCAGATGTATCCCGATATTCGTATTCAGTTGCTGACGACGACCCCCGGCCAACTGCCAGAATTGAGTTTGGATCTTTTTATTAGCCGAGAAATCGAGCAGCTTAACTCACTGAGTTTCAAAGCCTCCGCCTTGTTTGAACACAAAGGCGCCTTCTATGCGTCACCGTCCTACATCGCGCAGTATGGTGAACCTACCTCAGCGGATGATCTGCTCAATCACAACGTTCTGATGTGGGGAGAACGCCCACAGCGTGAAGTGAGGCTCAGTCAAGGACAGCGCTTGAGTTTATCCGGCAATTTCGCCACCACCAATCCAGAGGCGCTGTTTTATGCGGCCAAAAGTGGCATGGGCATTTTGCTCACTTACGATGTGATGATTAAAGAGGATCTCAAGTCCGGTGCATTAAAACGGATCATGCCCGACATCACTGCCGACGAAGCAACGGTGTATGCGTACTACCCAAAACTCGATTATCAGCACACTCGAACCCAACTGTTTCTCGATTATTTGAAGGCCAGACTCTCCGAAGAGCGCGTCCCTCTGTAGAGGATGTTCTCACCCGCACTGCGAAGTTGATCAATTGAGCAACCTGTCCATAGTTAAAGCGCAAGAGATCGCTGACGATCACACACAGTCGCGGCGATCGCTCGGCTAAATTAAATCAGAGATGTAATTGAACAAAGGTACGGCGCACAATCATTGGCGAGATTACAAAGGGACTTCGATGGTCATCATCACATCGCCTTCGTAGTCATCATGCCAGCGGTAGTCGAGCCTCATTCTTGGCTCGCCGGCTTTTTTGTCACCAAAACCGACACTGAACTGCAAACCATGATTGCGTAACCACTCATCCATGCTCATCGTGGCCATCTTTTCTTCGAGCTCAGAAGGCATCCACACGCCGACACCAAAATAGTTGGATGATAAGTGGCGGGACAAAATTGGGTTGCTGGCACTTTTCAATACCCAATCATCCCAGTAAGAGGCGTAGTCTCGACTGTCATCATCGAGATAGAACTCAAGATCGTCGAGCGCTTTAACCGTGTACTCGATACCATCTAGCATCGAAAAGCAGAGGCCTTGGGCTGAGTGAAACATCAGAGAGTTGGACGGCTTGTTTTTCTCTTCATACGAATAATCGTATAAATCGCATGCTTGTGATGCTAATGCCATTGCACCAAAACAAAACCCTATATATTGAGAAAAACGCATTCATATCTCTTATATAACCACTAAATACACCCTCAATAATACGCTTTTTTACTCAATATGCGATTCACTTTTTCTGTTGTCAGGTGGGAAATAGGCGACTTGTCCTGTAGGGCATTTCTTATGTCCGTACTGCGAATCGCCACCTTTTCTGGACAACTCAATACAGACCAACGAGTTAGGATCTCCTCGGCGTTATAAAACTTGGCAAAGTTTAATAAGTTGTCTGGCCCCATCACAAAAGTTAAATGGGCATTAGGGTATTGCGCCTCTAACGCTTGCAGGACAGCAAACGTCGTAACGCCACCATCTTGGCTAAGCAATCTTTCTTCGATTGGCGATCGCTCGACATTAGGCAGCGAGAGATCATCAATAAACGCATCCACCAGTTCACAACGCAGCGCATAATCGAGCATCACTTTGCCCCATGCATGCGCAATACTTGGCACGAGCAGCACCTTATCAAAATGAGTCAACGACTCTATGACGCTTTTATGCCCTAAACTGGGTGGATTAAACGCGCTTCCAAACACCGCAATATGGCTCATTTTCTTCCTTTCTGCTGCTAAACGGTCGTAGCAGTTTTCTAATCTGTTCAAATTGGTATGATATCGGCTAGACGCTTTAAGGGTATCAAGAATATCCGCAAATTTGAAAATACATTGCTTGCAGGAAGGAAACACAATGGAACAGTTGATTCGCGATGAGATGCGTGTCTTACCTTCAATTGACCCTGAATTTGAAGTGACACGTCGAGTCGATTTTATTAAACGCAAACTGCGAGAAGCAGGCTGCAAGTCTTTGGTACTGGGGATCAGTGGAGGGGTGGACTCCACCACTTGTGGCCGCTTGGCTCAGCTAGCCGTTAACCAACTCAATGAGGAAACCGATGGCGGTTACCAGTTCATTGCCGTCCGCTTGCCCTATGGTGAACAGAAAGACGAAGATGAAGCCCAAATTGCATTGAAATTTATTGAGCCGACACATTCTGTCTCCGTCAATATTAAAGCGGGTGTGGATGGTATTCACGCCGCCACACAAACCGCCCTTGAAGGCACCGACTTGCTACCGACTGACGCAGCAAAATTGGATTTTGTTAAAGGCAACGTGAAAGCGCGCGCGCGCATGGTTGCGCAGTACGAGATCGCAGGCTATGTGGGCGGGCTCGTACTCGGCACCGATCACTCAGCGGAAAACATCACTGGCTTTTACACCAAGTTTGGCGACGGCGCCTGTGACCTTGCACCGCTATTTGGTTTGAGCAAACGTCAAGTTCGTGAAGTGGCCGCTCACCTCGGCGCCCCAGAGCTATTAGTGAAAAAGACGCCAACCGCGGATCTTGAAGAACTGGCACCACAAAAAGCCGATGAAGACGCGTTGAACCTCACCTATGATCAGATCGATGATTTCTTAGAAGGGAAACCGGTATCAGAGGAAGTCTCGCAGCGTCTTGTGCACATCTACACCATCACGCAGCACAAGCGTCAGCCTATCCCGACCATCTACGATTAATCTTATCGATAGATGCAGCGCGTTTGACGCCCCGTCACACGCGCTGCCCTATCACCCATCACCCATCACCCATCACCCAATTATGCCCTCCCCCTACCCAACGTCCACCTAAGCCGCTTTATTCGCTATTATTGGTCGTATCAATAAAACGACTAGCACCTCGGCACTGTTTTCACTAAAATGCGACCGATCAAACAAATTTCTTTCATTATCGCGTTAATATACCCATTAAACGCCGCTTAACGTCGCGTTGGCTTGGGTGATAATGAGCGACGTAATAACCAAAAACCATGCATGTTGCAGCCCAGGTGGCTGACTGTAGAAAAGTGTGATTGTTTATGGACCAAGATAAGTTTACCAATATTTATCGCTTACCCACGGCGATTCAAATTCGCATTGGCAAATGGCAGCAGACCTTCAACGGGACATCAGACATTGTGCTTCACCGTGCTATTGAAGCGCGTAATAAACAGTACCGTAAACCTGATTTTTTCCCGGCGGGGTGGTGCGTCAACCTGTTTGATAATCAGGACATCTCCATCACCGAGCATGGTAAGTATATTCAAACCGCGATGCGTACCATGATGGACCGTAAGGTGTCGTATAAACGCATTTACCTCTCTCGTGTGCCGCTTGAGCAAGCGACGCCAGCCTTGGTGGCGTTCAAACAAGAGTTCATCGCTAAGCACAATCGTGTGGCGAAAAAATACAATCAAATTAAGAAAAAACAGTTCTTGCGCTTCGCATTAGAAGAGCTAGAGACACTCTATCCCTCGATACCAAAAGAGAAGTTTGACGTAACACTGTGGAACAAATTGGTGGTGTCAGAGCTCGGCCAAGCGAAGAAATTTGATAACCCCTACTTCGTGAAAAAGCACACCGTCTAGACCGCGCTGAGATTACGCCGCCTTGACGATATCAGTCTGACGTTAGAGACCGCTATCATCGTAGTCCGTCACTCGTATTTGGCTAAAGTCTCTTGATAACGGCTTTGTCCTTGCTCACCCGACATCGACTTAAGCCGTTCAATGCCGCGCTGCAAATTGGCGATGTTTTTAGACGCGTGCCCACTTTCTGATTCGCGGCACAGTCGGCGCTTTGGTGACCAAGAATACCGCCAAAGCGGCTAAAACAAAGCCCATCACGCCCATCGCATCGAACGATTCACCAAACATCAACCACGCTTGGATGGCGGTGACAGGTGGAACAAGATAAAACACCGACGCCACACTCGACGCCACGCCATTTTCCACCATATAGAGCAGCAATAGAATCGCAACGCAAGAGAGCACGACCACCAGCCACACCAAGGTCATGATAAAGGCAGGAGACCAAACAATCACATTGGTTTCAAAGGTCAGCGCGACGGGTACAAACAGAAGTCCCGCGGCAAAATACTGCACGGTGGCCCCTCCAACCATATCCACGCCTTGGCAAAAACGCTTTTGGTACAGGGTGCCCAATGTAATGCCGATGAGCGACACCAAACAGACGGCAACCGCTAAGGTTTTGTGTTGCTCAGATTGCCAGTCCATTTTACCCATAAGCACAAGGCTAATACCCGCAAACCCAATCACCAGCCCTAACCACTGTGAGGGTTTAAACGAGTGCTGAGTGAAGACCACCAACAAAAACGCAGTAAGAATGGGTTGCAGACCAACCAACAGAGAGCTGAGACCCGCAGGCATACCAAGATGGATTGCAAAGTACGTACCGCCGAGATAAAAGCCGTGAATGAACAGCCCTACCACGCCACTATGAAGTAACGCTTTACCTCTCGGCAAGCGACGACGAAGTAGCACAATCAACAGCAGGAATAACGCGACGTTGGCGATCATTCGCAGTGACAACAAGGTCGCTGGCTCGGCGTACTGAAGACCAAACCTTGCTCCAACAAACCCCGATGCCCACAGCACCACAAACACAAAAGGGATCAATCGCACCCACATACACATTCTCCTCGCTTTTTATTCTGTTTTAACGTTACTGTAGTGGGTACAGGTTGATTTTAAAGGCACAGATCAGGTTAGTTTTATGGGTACAGAAAGATGGACAGTCGCAGCAAGTATCGCCAAGTAGAGCAGATCATTCGCCAAGGTATCGAGGAGGGTCGATATGCCAGTGATGACAAATTGCCCTCTATTCGCACTTTATCCACGGAGTTAGACGTGGGCAAAAACACCGTCATTCGCGCCTATCAAGAACTCGAAGCGCAAGGCGTGATTTATACGCAGCAGAGATCGGGCTACCGAGTCAGCGCTAAAACGACACCACAGGTCCCCACTCAAAGGCCCACGCAAGTCGATTTGCTGAGCGCTTGCAAAGAGATTCTCACCTACACCCCAAGCCAAGAACGGCTCATAACCGGCTCTGCACACCCTTTTATCGACACACCGGCGATCAAAAGCCTGTACGCCGAAATTGGCCGCCACAGCCGACGCCAAGCCCACATTCCTAGCCACTACCAACTGCCACCGGGGAACGATTTGCTGATCCGGCAGCTGGCAAAAATAAGCCATGATTTGGGGGTGGATGCGCGCGGCGAGTCTTTGTCTGTCACCCATGGTGCCCAACAAGCGATCAGCCTCGCCCTGCGTGCACTGACACAGCCAGGCGACATCGTCGCGGTCGAATCACCTTGTTACTTTGGCAATCTGCTACTGATGGAATCGCTGGGCCTTAAAGTGGTGGAAGTGCCGAGTTGTCCTCGAGATGGCATAGATCCCAACGCACTTGAGCAAGCACTTGAACGCTGGGATATTGAGGCGATTTTAGTCACACCCAACTTTACCAACCCAACGGGAGCCTGCATGCCACTCGCAGCCCGTAGTCGATTACTTGAGGTGTCAGGCGCGGTGCCCATTATTGAAGATGATGTGTTTGGTGCATTGGCCTACGACCAAAGCATCACGCCACTGAAAACACTCGATAAGGACAACCGGGTCATCTATGTCAATTCGCTCTCGAAGATGCTCGATTCACGGTTGCGGATCGGCTGGATTATGGCGGGTCAATACCAAGCGCAGATTGAGCGTTACCTGATGAGCGATAACATGGGCAGCCTTAACCTGATGCAGTCTGCCGTGGCAGAGTTTCTCACCACCGGTAAATACCGCTCGCACGTGCAGAAAATGCGCCGGCTCTATCAGCACAACACTAAACTGTTTATCACCCAGTTGGATCTCGCCTTGCAGCGCTATCCCACCCTTTCAGGTCGCTATTCACTACACCAACCGCAAGGCTCTTTTTTAGTCTGGCTAACCTTGCCCGACCACTGCGACAGTCAAACCATCTATCAACACGCGAAGCCACGTGGAATAAGCCTTCTCCCCGGCTCACTCTTTGCCACCGGCACGCAATTCCAACACTCGATGCGCTTTAGCTGCGCCAACTTAACCACCACCGCGGATTGGAAGCAAGGTATTGAGGATTTGGCAAGCCTCATCGCCCAATCCTCTCACTGAGTCTTCTTAGACAATTAAAAGGGAGCCTGTGATTACCCTAACAGACTCCCTTTTGTCGTTTATCGCTGATTGATTTAGGCGGCAGCTTTCTTTAAGCGGATGATGGCTTTAAGCAGATGATTACTTTAAGCACCTGACTATATTACGCGTTAGAGGCTTTGCGATGCCCTTCTTGCAGGTGGACAAAATCCACCAAATCGTCACCAGATACCTGATACGCCTGACCAAATCCCTTAACGAACAAGCCCTGCTCTGCTTTGAGATTAAACAGCACAAAGTCTTGCAACTGACTCAAGCCATCAATGATCTCACCAAAGCGCTCTTGCATCTGCGCGATCACTTGTCGCCATTGTTCGGTTTCTCGCTCCACAACGTGTGCAGTGGCATCAAAGGTTAAGCGCTTGCGAGCAAAGAGTTGCTTGGAGCTGTCTTCATCTTCGATCAACATGATGGACACCGTCGGATTCGCCTGCAAATTGCGCGCGTGACGGGCAATCTCAGAAATCAGCACAAAGTATCCCTCTTGATTTTGTACAAACGGCGCGTAACTGACGTTGGGTTTGCCATGTTCGTCAACTGTCGCCAACTGCAATGTCTTACGCGCTTGACGAAATTCTTTGATTTCTGGACCTAAGCGACCTTGCAAGCGTTCCTGCTTGACCTGTTGTTCCATGTTGAGCTCCTGATTGTCTTTCTCAATTTTATGATTGTTGTTAAGTCCTGGCCGTGCGCGGTTACTTTGATAAACCTTTATAATATGCATGCCACTGGTGAAACTGTTCAACCTGACTCGCAATGAGTTCACGTTTTTCATCGCGCCCCAAGTAGATCTTGAAGATGTTGTTGCCCTCTTGACTAAAGAAACCAAAATAGTGGCTCTCACGTCCCATAAAAGGCTTACTGACCAAGGCAATCGCACGTACGTTGTCGAGTTTGAGATGCCCATGCATCTGACCTTCGCGTCCCATTAGGTTGTAGTAGCCGCGGGCCACTTTCCCTTTTGGAAACGGAGCTTTGACTTCAAAAATAGAGCCAAATGAGTGCACGATTGTCGTTACTGGCCCAAAGTCAACCAACGCTTCCAGCATAGCTTGCGCATGGTCGCCCGAGACCAAGGTCACCATCTCCGTCGGCAAAGCGGCCACCACGTCATACTCACTGACTCCTAACTGCTCTGCGATGGCAGCAGGCAACAATGTTGGGTCACTGTCTAATAGCGCTGCGACTTGCTGAACAAGCGTGTCTGGCTGTTGGGTCTTTGTCATTACTGAATCCATAAACGTTCCATTTCTAAGCGATTGAACCGACATGATGAGGGCTCATTGAGGCGGGTTGGTAATAAAATTGTAGAACCTTGATCGCCGCTTGTGCCAAGTCTTGAGGTTTTCTCCGCGAAGGCAAAATGCAACGGATCAGAGGTTTCTTTACCGAGTACTGATTCATCAAATTGATGGATATCCAACATGCTATTTACTCGCTTAGCGCTTGTCAGCTCTTGCTTCGCGCCAAAATCTTAAAAACTGGACAAGATCATAATTCCGCGCTAATGATAATGCAATTGATAATTGATCTTATTTGCATTGTGAGTAATAATCTTGGCAATTTGTTGATGTCGGACAAGAGAAATCACCGTGAATGTAAAACGCTACACTATCGCAGGAACGCTCTCACTAGCGGTTCACGGGGCCATATTACTCGTCGCTCATGAAGCGAAAGTATTTGCGATGCCCGCGGGAACGCAGTCTCAAAGTGTCTCAATTAACTTTAAAGCAGCGGCAGTTCCAGCGCCTAGTGTCTCGCCAGAGGCCGACCTGCCCGTGAAACCGGAACCTGCACCGATCAAAGCGGCAGCTATTGCCGAGCCGATCCCGACACCGATGCCCACGCCAGATAAACCTGCGGTGAAGGCAGACAAAGCTATTGTGAAACCGGACACAGCTGTAGTTAGACCAGAAAAAACAACAGTGAAAAAGCCGGTCAGCAAAGACCCAATCAAAAAGGTGGTCGCCAAACAAGAAACGACGAAACCAGTCGTGGCGAAAACGCCCCCAAAAAAGGCGGCGCCTACGCCGAAAAAAAACGCCAAGGTGACCAATACTCAGGCAGCGCCTGCCGACGCCAAGCCAACAGAAACAACTCCGGCGGAGCCTGTCCCAACGGACACCGCAAAGGTCCCACAAAAAGCCAATCAAGGCGCCAGCGCGCAGCCCATCTTGGTCGAGAAGCCCTCTTTCTTGAGTCGCCCAACCGCGCCTCACTACCCAAGACTGGCGAGAAAACGGGGGTTGGAAGGCGTCGCTTTGTATGAAATCTGGCTCGACGATGAAGGAAATCAAGTCAAACAAGTGCTTATCAGCTCATCCGGAGCCACCTTGCTCGATAAATCCGCGTTGGATGCGATTAAGCAGTGGCAGTTTTCTCCTCACACGGTGAATGGCCACTCCATGGCCCACCGCGTGCATATTCCCGTTCGTTTTAAGTTGGATCGATAATGGAACACATTGAACAAATACAGCAACAACTGGGCCTTATGGCTTGGCCCCTGATTTTCTGCTCTGCACTGACGGTCATGATCATCCTCGAACGCTTGTTCCAAGTTCTGGTCAGCACCGGTGTTGGCAAGCGCGCCGTATCACGAGAACTCAACCAACTGAGCCCGACGGACAATCAAGCCATTGAACAACTTGCGAAACGTTGGTCACCACGTCGCACGCTGCTTTTTAAGGGTGTGGCCATGGTGTTAGCCCATCACTCCTTTGCGAAGTCACTTCGAGAAGATGTGGCCGGGATGTGGTTACAAGAAAAACGCCACCAGCTCAATTCTGGGTTGCGCCTATTGACCTTGATTGGCGTCATCAGCCCGTTGATCGGATTGCTCGGCACCGTGCTTGGGCTGATTGAGATGTTTAAAGGCGTGGCGGCCTCTTCGGGTAACATCACGCCCAATGATCTGGCTGACGGCCTTGGCCTCGCCATGCGTACCACCGCTGCAGGGCTTTTGATCGCGCTTCCCGCCATCGCTGGCGCGCAGTTGCTGGGGTTGTGGGCCGACCGCGTTACCGCCAAGCTCGAGCACACATTAAATTACGTCAATTTATGGTTGGAAGGGGTCAGCGTGCAAGCCAATACACCGCCGATGACCGTGACCAAAAACTCTGATGAGCATGTTCACCCCATCCGAGAAAAGCGAGTGAACGCATGATCAAGTTACCCCACAATGAATCACGATTTGGGCTGACACCGGATCTCACACCACTGCTCGACATCATCTTCATCGTGATGGTGTTTTTGATGCTGACCGCGGCGGTAAAACTTGATTCATTGGAAGTGGATCTGCCCACCACCGACTCGAATCAGGTGTCTACGGTGGATAAGCGCTCTCTGACCATCAACATTCTCGATGCGGCGCCGCATTGGGCGATAGACGGCCAAACCTATCTCGATTGGCACAACTTTACGCTCGCTTTGCTCGAGCAACACCAATCGAACCCGCAACCGATCGTTATCGGCGCAGAGAAAACCGCCGACGTTCAGCATTTGGTCAAACTGCTGGCCTACTTACAAGAAAACGGCATTCAAGCCACGCAGCTGCTGACTGAGCAGCCCAATTAATTTAAGGCAAACCTTGTTTATGACTCAACGTATTATATTCTCTGAACGTACTAAGTTATCTCAGCACCCTAGCCAGACAGCGCGTGCTACACGAACTTTCTCAAAAGCAAGATGGGGACGCACGATCGGCCGCCTCACTGCGGCGGTGTCACTGTGTGCGCTCTCGCTCACCGCCTTCTCTCACCATGCGATGGCAAGCGAGCGCATCATAAGCGCCGGCAGCGCCGTTACTGAGCTATTGATTGCGCTAGACCAGCAGCAAAGTCTCGTTGCGGTGGATGTCACCAGTGAACTGCCAGAGGGGCTCACACTGCCCAAAATTGGCTATCATCGCCAACTATCATCAGAAGGGCTATTGGCTTTAGGCCCGAATCGACTCATTGGTTCCGATGAAATGGGCCCCGCGTCTGCGCTCGCTCAGCTTAAATCAGCGGGCGTCGCGGTGGATATTGTCAACACCAAACCGACCGCCGAAGGGCTACTTGAGCGAATTGATGAGATTGCCGCGCTGACGGACTCTAGCGAGCATGCTGCGCAACTCAAGCAGAATATCGAGCATCAACTGGCCAATTTAGAACAGCGCCGTCAGCAGATCGCGACGCCGAAAAAAGTGCTGTTTTTGTTGATACATGAAGGTCGCCCCGCCAACGTCGCTGGGGCAGATACCACGCCTAACGCGATTATTGAACTTGCGGGCGGCATTAACCCTGCAGCTTCGACACTTTCTTCCTACAAACCGCTATCGAGTGAGGCGATGGTCGAGATGCAACCCGACATCATCCTCGTCAGTGGCCGCAGCTACCAAAGCTTGGGCGGTGCGGATGAGATATTAAAAAAATTGCCGATGCTCGCGGCCACACCTGCGGGTCAAAACAAAGCCTTCATCCAAATTGATGGTCATGCTTTAGTCGGTGGATTGGGGCTGAAAAGTTTGGCTGAAGCGGAGCGCATCAGCGCGTTGCTGCTGTAACCCGCCACGCAAGCGACAAGCCCCAGACTGGCAACATACAAGACTGGATTGTGACTTTAACGCTATGATATTAAACCTATGATTTTGAAAAGAATCCCGCTACCCATTACGCTCGGTCTTTTTGCTGTCTTACTGCTTATCACAGCGATCAGCTCAATCACCGTTGGGCCAATGAATATTGGATTTATCGAGAGTGTACAGAGCTTGTTGCTTAAATCGGAGCAACTGGCACCGCACGTGCATTTGGTGATCCATGAAATTCGCTTTCCGCGTACCCTATTGTGTATGTTAGTCGGCGCGATTTTAGCCCTGTGCGGCACGGTGATGCAGGGGCTGTTTCGCAACCCACTGGCCGAACCGGGGATCATTGGTGTCTCTGCTGGGGCCTCCTTGGGGGCAGCGATCGCCATTGTGATGTTTGCCGATGTGTTCGCCGAATACCCAACCTTGATGAACATCGCCGCACTGCCCATGTTTGCTTTTTTGGGCGGCGCGTTAACCACGGTCCTGGTCTACAAATTGGGCACCAGTAAGCTGGGGACGTCTGTCACCATCATGCTGCTAGCAGGGGTAGCGATCAGTGCCCTTTCTGGGGCAGGCATTGGCTATATGAATTTCATCGCGGACGATCAAATGTTGCGCGATCTGTCGCTCTGGTCGATGGGCTCACTGGCGGGCGCAAACCTCACGAGCCTTGCGCTTTGTAGCGTCACCTTGCTGATTCTTGGCGCTTGCTTTTATCGACGGGCGATGGCGCTCAATGCTCTCTTGCTTGGCGAAGCGGAGGCGGCGCATCTTGGCATCGCCGTTCAGCGTCTCAAACGTCAGTTGATTCTACTGACCGCCGTTGGCGTTGGAGTCACGGTGAGCGTCTCAGGGATGATCGGCTTTATTGGCTTAGTGATTCCCCATTTAGGACGCATGTTGACCGGACCAGATCACCGCAGCCTGCTGCCCATCTCTGCACTGATGGGCGCACTGCTGCTCACCTTTGCCGATATGTTTTCTCGTGTTGCGGTCGCCCCTGCTGAACTGCCTGTGGGCATCGTCACGGCAATCATTGGCGCACCATTTTTCATCTATCTGCTGTTTCAACAAAAAGGGAAGATTTTGTAATGGACGCTCCAGCCATCTCCGCTCAAGGTCTGTCGATGCACTTTGGTCAGCGCTGTGTACTGGATAACATCGACCTTGATATTCACGCCGGAGAAGTGACCGCGCTGCTCGGGCCAAACGGCGCGGGGAAAAGTACCTTGCTGAAATTGTTGTGTCAGGAGATCCCTTCACGTCACGATATTCGCTATTTTGGCCGCGCAGCAAACCAATGGCCAAGTGATGAACTGGCCAGACACTTAGGCATGCTTCCTCAGCACAGCACCCTAAGTTTTCCGTTTCTTGCCCATGAAGTGGTGGAGCTTGGGGCGATACCGCTCAACTTGGCGCACAAACAGACCCAAGCGGTAGCGGCTAAGTACATGTCGCTCGCCGATGTCAGCCACCTGAGTGAACGCTTGTACCCCTCCCTGTCTGGCGGAGAGAAACAGCGCGTGCATCTCGCGCGAGTGTTAGTCCAACTCGATCAATCCGCTGAGAAGAAAATCCTCATGCTCGACGAACCGACCTCCGCACTGGATCTGGCCCATCAGCACAACACACTGCGAATTGCACGCCAATTAGCCGATGAACACCATACTGCCGTCGTCGTGGTGCTGCACGACCTCAACCTCGCGGCGCAATACGCCGATCGACTTGTGATTCTGCATCAGGGAAAAATTGCCTGTGACGCCAAACCTTGGCAAGCGTTAACGCCAAGTCTCATCGAGCAGGTTTACGGCTACCGAGCATTAGTCAATCGCCATCCCTCGTTGGACTTCCCCATGGTAATGCCCGCTGCGTAAACCTTAGGAGAGCAGACGCCGTCTTAAGCCGGCGCGCTCCAATACGCGCGCGCAAATTTCTTCCACGGATAACGAGGTGGTGTTGATGTAGGGAATCGCCTCACGGCGAAACAGTGCTTCAACATGTTCAAGCTCTTGTTGGCACTGCTGACTACTGGCGTAATCGCTGTCAGCCAGTCGGTTCTGGCGAATCTGCGTTAGGCGCTCAGAATCGATAGTGAGGCCGAACAATTTGTGTCGCACCACTTCAAACTCCGGCAATAACCTCAAACGCTGAATATCTTGCTCGATAAACGGGTAGTTCACGACCCGCAAACCAAACTGCATCGCCATGTAGAGACTGGTCGGTGTTTTACCGCTGCGCGACACGCCCAATAAAATGATGTCCGCCTCATCCAAGCCTCTGAGAGTAATGCCATCATCATGTGCAAGGGTGTATTCAATGGCGGCAATGCGGTCAAAATAGCGATGTGAATCTTTACTGACACTGCGCGAACGTTGCAACTTGGGTTTGGCCTCCATCTGAATATCGTCTTGGACTTTTTGCACCAAGCTTTCCAATACGTCGTAGCAATGCGCCGGAGCCTGCAATAGCTTGGCCCTCAGTTCACCAATCACCATAGAGAAAAACACCAGCGGCTTGACGCCGTGGGTACGATACGAGGCGTCAATCTCTTTAACCAGCGCTGCTAATTTCTCTTCACTTTCCACGAATGGAAAGGTCTTTTCATTGGCGTGAAAAGAGAACTGCCCCAAAACGACATGTCCTAATGTCTCGCACGTGAGTGCCGTGCCATCAGAAACATAGAATACATCACGACTTTGACTATCAATTTGCATGGTTTGTTGAATAGCTAAAATAATGTTGAGTAGGATGACATTCATAATATCGATAATAAAACCCTGCTGACTATTACGTCCCCCACAGCTTTTTAAATTGGTTCGCCTTTTTTAAGTTGATACGTAATCGTTTGCTTTAAGTCCCTACAAGCTGCAATGTTTCTGGAGAAAGACATGCAAAAGAACACCCTCTGGTTTAATGGTCTATCCATGGATGATGTCGACAAAGTCGGCGGTAAAAATGCGTCCCTCGGAGAGATGGTGTCCAACCTAGCCAATGCGGGCGTGAGCGTCCCCAACGGCTTTGCCACCACCTCTTATGCGTTTAACCGCTTCCTCGACTTTGAAGGCCTAGATGACCGAATTCACCAACTGCTCGATGACCTGAACGTCGACGATGTTGAAGCCCTACGCCAAACCGGCGCCACCATACGACAATGGGTGCTTGATGCGCCATTCCCCGCCGACCTCGAAGCCGATATTCGTGAGCATTATCTGCAATTGGTCGACGGTAACCCCGAGCTTTCCGTCGCTGTGCGATCTTCTGCCACTGCCGAAGATCTTCCCGACGCCTCCTTTGCCGGACAACAAGAGACCTTCCTCAATGTCACCGGTGTAGAAGGAGTACTCGAAGCGACCAAGCACGTCTACGCCTCGCTCTTTAATGACCGCGCGATCTCTTATCGTGTGCACCAAGGCTTTGATCACCGCGGCATCGCCCTTTCTGCAGGGATCCAGCGCATGGTGCGGTCCGACAAAGCGGCCTCCGGCGTCATGTTTACCTTAGATACAGAATCGGGCTTTGACCAAGTGGTGTTCATCACCTCTGCGTGGGGGCTGGGAGAAATGGTGGTTCAAGGGGCGGTAAACCCAGACGAATTCTACGTCCATAAACCGCTTCTCGAAGCCGGTCACCAACCGATTGTAAAGAAAACCTTCGGCTCTAAACTGATCAAGATGATCTACGCGAATGACACCACGATTGGCAAACAAGTCGAGATTGTCGATACCAACGAGAAGGAACGGGAACAGTTTTCTCTGACCGATGAAGAAATCAAACAGCTTGCCCAACAAGCGATGATCATCGAGCGTCATTATCAACGCCCGATGGACATTGAATGGGCCAAAGACGGCATTGATGGCAAACTCTATATCGTTCAGGCGAGGCCAGAGACGGTCTGCTCTCAGAATGAACAAAACGTCATTGAGCGCTATGAGCTTAACGACAAAGCAAACGTGCTAGTCGAAGGACGCGCAATTGGGCAACGTATCGGCCAAGGCTCTGTGCGTCTTGTCGACTCGCTGGATGAAATGAGCTTAGTCCAAGAAGGCGACGTGCTGGTTACTGATATGACCGACCCCGATTGGGAGCCGGTGATGAAAAAAGCCTCAGCCATCGTCACCAACCGTGGTGGGCGAACTTGCCATGCGGCCATCATTGCGAGAGAGCTTGGCATTCCAGCCATCGTTGGCTGCGGCGACGCCACGGAGCGCCTTTGCAGTGGCCAGGCGGTCACCGTCTCGTGCGCAGAAGGCGAATCAGGTTATGTCTATGAAGGCGAACTGACGTTTGAGATCAAACGCTCTTCGGTCGATGAGCTCCCTCTTTTGCCAACCAAAGTGATGATGAACGTCGGTAACCCAGATCGCGCTTTCGACTTTGCCCAAATCCCCAATGAGGGCGTTGGTCTTGCGCGATTGGAGTTCATCATCAATAAAATGATTGGCATCCACCCGAAAGCATTGCTCATTTTTGACCAGCAAAGCGACGCGCTCAAAACTCAGATCCGCCAACGTATCCGCGGCTATCACGACCCTATCGACTTTTACGTCAGCAAACTGACCGAAGGGATTGCCACCATAGCGGCAGCGTTTTGGCCCAAACGCGTCATTGTGCGCATGTCGGATTTTAAGTCGAACGAGTACAGCAACCTCATCGGCGGCCAAAGTTATGAGCCTCATGAAGAGAACCCCATGCTCGGTTTCCGTGGCGCCTCGCGCTATATCTCTCCAGTATTCGAAGACTGTTTTGAGCTGGAAACCTTAGCCATCAAGCGCGTACGCAACGAGATGGGATTAAAGAACGTTGAGATCATGATCCCCTTTGTTCGCACACCAAGCGAAGCTGCTTCGGTGATCGATCTTCTCGCCAAGTTCGATTTACGACGCGGCGATCAAGGGCTGAAAGTGATCATGATGTGCGAACTGCCGTCAAACGCAGTGCTCGCTGACGAGTTTTTAAAATACTTTGATGGTTTCTCGATTGGCTCAAACGACATGACGCAATTAACCCTCGGGTTAGACCGTGATTCTGGCGATGTCGCGCATCTGTTTGATGAGCGAAATCCGGCGGTCAAAGCCATGCTGAAAATGGCCATCGACGCGGCAACCAAAGCGGGCAAGTACGTGGGGATCTGTGGTCAAGGGCCATCAGATCATGATGACCTTGCCGAGTGGCTAATGCAGCAAGGGATCAGCTCCGTCTCTCTTAATCCTGACACGGTGATCGATACTTGGCTAAAACTGGGAACGGTTAAACCAAACCAGTAGCCCTGGCTGCGTAGTCAACTTAGCTAGCCCCTCTCGCGCCGCCTTCAAAGGCGGCGCTTTTTGTTATGATACCGAGCACCATACGTCACTTAAGTGTTAATTTTTAGTAAGTTATCGTTTTGTCAGACTTACAAAATGACGCTGTTCCTTTAAGGTAAGCACACACTTGAAACAGGATGAATCGAGCTATTATGATGAACAAATCCCTAACTTTACTCTCTCTCTGCACTCTACTCGCTGGGTGCCAAGCCACACAGCGTCAGAACGCCACCACAGGTGAAACCGAAACCAATGCAACCACTCAAGGTGCCCTAATTGGCGCGGTATCAGGCGCACTCGTCGGCCTAGCGACAGGCGATAACGCAACAGAACGCAGACAACGTGCACTGGCAGGGGCCGCAGCGGGCGGCGCGGTGGGTGCTGGAGTGGGTTATTACTTTGACCAGCAAGAAGCGGCGCTGCGTGAAGAGTTACTCAATTCAGGGGTTCAGGTGAAACGGGTGGGAGAAGATCAAATCCAACTTGTGATGGAAAACGGAATTGGTTTCGCCAGTGATTCCTACCAGTTGGACGCATCGATCTACAACACGCTCAACGGCGTCGCGCGTATATTGGTCGAATATCCAGATACCGTATTGATGATTGCAGGACACACGGACAGCACAGGAAGTGAAGCCTACAACCAAAGTCTCTCACTCAAACGCGCGGAGTCAGTGAGAACCTATTTGATGTATCAGAAAGTGGCGACCAACCGCTTATCAACCCTTGGAATGGGCGAAAGTACGCCAATTTGTAGTAATGACACCGCACAAGGGCGAACCTGTAACCGACGGGTAGAAATTAGCATCTATCCCGCCAAGTAATTACTGCTCGCGTCTGCTCCTTAATCACAAACAACCAGCGCCAGCGCATCAACTCGCTGGCGCAGATTCCCCTTCTCTGGCCCACTCCATCTCTTGCTGACGCAGCATCTCATCAAGCTCTGCTTTGCGCGCCTTGAAGCTCGCCATTTCTGCTTTTGGAACCGAGTTGGCCATCGGGATATTGGCTTTCATCGCATTCACCGCGCGGCCGCGGTCAAGGAGTTCGTAATGGATATGGGGGCCGGTTACCCGCCCCGTCGCTCCAGATAAACCAATTCGCTGCCCACGACTTACCGTTTGGCCTTTGCGAACTAAGATTTTACTTAGATGCAAATAACGCGTTTTGTAGCGGCTGCCGTGTTCAATCACCACGTATTTACCTGCGTAAGGGTGGTCACGTGTCATGACGACAACGCCATCACCCGTTGAGACAATCGGTGTGCCGGTTGGGGTTGCCCAGTCCGTGCCGTTGTGCGGTGCAACACGTCCGGTAACAGGATGCAGGCGAGTAGGGTTAAAATGCGAACTTAAGCGATAGTTGCCACCGACTGGCTTACGTTGGAACGCACGCTGTAGGCTGTCCCCTTTCGCATCATAGTATTGGCCGTCACTGTGCAAATACGCCGAGAGGGTTTGACCACGATTGTGGATCTTAACCGCTTGTATCTCGCGATTACCCGTCAACGTTTCACCGACGTATTGACGAGACTGTACCACTTCGAAACGATCGCCCGCTCGCAAGTCACGAGCAAAATTGATCTTATCTTTCAGTAAGCTGACAATCTGGTCGACTTCGCTGCTGCCGAGGCCAAGCGCGTAGCCAGATTGCGAGAAGGTGCCGTTGATTTCGCCCACCATTGGAAAGGCTTTCCATTCACCTGGAATTTTGACGTCGCTGTACTCATAGTTGCCATCATCCAACCGCGTGTAAACTGCACGCTCGACCAAGCTAAACTCAAGCTCCATCTTCGCCAGTTTACGATTTTCATCACGCCAAAAACGCAAGGTATTGCCGGGGCGCAGTGTATCTAGAGCGAGATAGTTTAAATCCGTCTCCATGATCTGCATCAGCTCGCTATAACCAAAGCCCAATTGATTAAAAATGGTGCTTAGGTTATCGCCTGATTGGATCACGTATTCGTAATCTGGGATATCCACCGTCTCGTCGTGTTCCGCGAGCCAGTCATTCATCAGTGTGGATTCTGGGAGAGAAAGCTCAATAGTGCGATGATAGCGACCTGAATTCGGGGCAGACGACAAAGCCACAGCGATAAAAATCGGTAAACTTAATACGGCCATCTTTTTACGCTTAGAGAGCTCTTTAAAGCGTAATGTCAGACTTTTCGCTTGCACAATGCTACCTATAGAGAGAAATAACGAAGCCGTAAGATTACGAATTTATCCACTAAAAGTCATCTTTTCTAATGTAAAGATTGGATCGAAAAAGGCGCTTACGCGCCTTTTTGCAGTTGATGTCGCTAAAACCCTAAACGTTCTATTGATAGGTCGATAGCAAGCCGTTGTCATCACCAAAGCCATTCGGCTTGTATTGGTCTGCATTGGCATCATTGACCCACTTGTTGTTGTCGACCAAGTAACGAAATTCGAAGTGTTGGTCTTTGGGTAGTCGGGTTTTGAATTTGAAGCTTTTCGACTTCGCCACTTTCTTCATTTCGACCGGTTGCCAATCAAGAAAATCTGCGACGAGTGCCACCGATTGGTCAGCGTTTGCTGCATCCAACTCGAAGGTGACTTCGACTTCATCTTTGGTTTTGAAAAAACGTTTGTTGATCATAGTTTACTCCGTTAACGACGTTAAAATGTCCATCTCATCCTTGTTAGCTTACAAATATGCGCAACAGTTTGCATCAAAAACAATGTAAAACCCTATTAATATTATGGTCGAATTGCCCAACTATTTTGTTCGGTCACAGTCATCATTATAGTGCGCGTTACTTTGGGTTCCTCACTCATAGGTTGATCTTCCTCACGAGTTCGCAGTGTAACGGCGATCACATCCTGATTGCGCTCTACCGCTTCCACCACGATTCGATCACCCAGCAGCACTGCATCACGCGAGATCATTCTCTGGCGGGCGGAGTCATATTCAAACAGGGCTAGATAGTAAAAAAGACCACTGCCTTGATTGGATACGATGAGCGGCGCGGCGTAGCGGCTCTCTCCCAGTTCGATCAATTGATGCGTGTCGACCCAAATATCACCGCGTACTTCACCGTCTTGATATTGTCCTATCGCTCTTGCATCTTGACGTCGGGTAAGCAAGCTGTAGGCGGTGGTTTCTGGAACTTTAATCGTCCAGGGATTGGGCGTCGCAATGCCAAAGACCTGTTGCATGAGAGCATCTTGCGTCGGTGTAGGCTGAGGAAACTTCGCTCGAATCTCCTCATCAGACAAACTGAAGCGGTAAAGACCGGCAGCGGCAACGACCACCAGCAAGACAATCGGAATCAATAAAATAAGGGGAATGGGAAGTCGGCGCTTTTTCATGATGATCACTTCACAACAGAGGTTTTCAAAGAGGGATTATTTTCAAACACATCGTATTTTCAAACATATAGTAACAGGCGGGTCAGTGAGGCAAAACGCCTATCCACAATTAATTTCGCCTGCGGCTCTGTGCCACCACGAAATCACCATGCGCGCTCTGCTAAGAGGCCAGATAAGGAGGCCACATAAGTCAGCTGCAACTTTTGGGCTGACGCGTATAATGTCCTGCTTAACAAAAGGGGGATCACGGTGATTTCAAAACTACCACGCTGGGTAGAGCACGGCGCATTTTTATTGGCACTACTGGCCGGAACCGTCAATGCGATTGGCTTGTTGGGTTTCCAGCACCAGTCCGTGTCTCATATCTCGGGTACCGTGACACTACTGGGCACTAGCCTCTACCTCTTCGATCAACAGACGCTGCACCTCTTATGGGTGGTACTCAGCTTTCTGCTCGGCGCGATACTCAGTGGCGTCTTTATCGAAAGCACCGCGCTGAAATTGGGCCGCCGCTACGGGGTGGCACTCTGCTTTGAAAGTGGACTACTTTTGCTCGCCTACCTGCTGCTTAAAGAGGGGCACACCAGTGGTCAATATCTCGCGTCTGCTGCTTGTGGGCTGCAAAACGCCATGTTAACCACCTTCAGCGGCGCGGTTGTGCGCACCACCCACATGACGGGTATCGTCACTGATTTGGGCATTATGATCGGTGCACGCTTGCGCGGGGAAAAGTTCGATTATCGCAAAGCCAAACTCTTCTCCTTTATCTTCGCCGGGTTCTTGCTCGGCGGCACTGCCGGAGCGGGTTTATATGCACAGCTAAGCATTGCAGCACTGCTTGCGCCCGTTACCCTTGCCCTGTGTCTCGCGCTCAGCTATTGGCTCTACCTCTATATTTCACCCAAATAAACCCGCTTAGTTGCAACACAATCCCAAACAATTTAACATTCACAAAACAAACCACTGCATTGCCAAGCTAATATCGAGTTTACATCTGAATATTTAGGGATAATTATTGAATAGTATTGCACGGCATAACAAAAGGCAGTAATCTTGCGCCCCATGACTAAATAGGGATGTTTAGTGAATATGTATGCCAAGGGATACGGCAATACTATTGACCAGATGTAACACGAGATTTGTAATGCAAGAAAACGCTCAATCTATCAATCAGCCAAAAGGGAAGAAGAACTTCTGGATGTTCTTTATTCCGTCTTTGTTGGGTCTGTTTGTCTTTATGGCGCCGATCACGTTTGACGGTGACATCACTATCCCTGTGGCCGTATTGGCGAAATCGATTCAGGCACTGTTCGGTGACGCTCTGGTCGGCATGGTGACGTCCATCATTAGCTTCATGGCGGTTGCCTCGCTACTTTGTCGTATTAAAACGCCGGCTTTTATTGCCAACAGCGACTTCTTAAACGGCCTGTTTAACCCATCACCACTTTGGCTTGCTGTGCGTGTGATCGGTGGTCTTGCCGTTGCGATGACCTACTTCCAACTCGGCCCAGAGGCAATTTGGGAAGAAAACACCGGCGGCCTAGTGCTGGAAGGTTTGTTGCCAACTCTTTTCTCTGTGTTCATTTTTGCTGGCTTGCTGCTTCCTTTGCTGCTCAACTTTGGCTTACTAGAGCTGTTTGGCACCTTGCTCAGCAAAGTCATGCGCCCAGTGTTCAATCTACCTGGACGCAGTGCGATTGACTGTATGGCTTCTTGGCTAGGCGATGGTTCCGTCGGTATCCTGCTGACCAGTAAGCAGTACGAAAACAAGTTCTACACGCAACGCGAAGCGGCGGTCGTTGGTACGACCTTCTCTGCCGTCTCCATTACGTTTAGTTTGGTGGTATTGGCCCAAGTCGAACTTGAGCACCTATTCCTACCTTTTTACGGCGCTATCTGTTTAGCCGGTGTGGTTGCCGCGATCATCATTCCAAGACTGCCACCCCTAAGCTACAAGAAAGACACCTTCATCGACGGTAATAAACCGGATGCCGAAGCGGACGCTCTGCCAGCCGGACATAACAGCTTCACTTGGGGTCTTGAGTTGGCTCTGAAGAAAGCCTCACAAGTGACCTCATTAAAAGGTGTGTTTGGTGAAGGCGTGCGTAACGCTGTCGACATGGTGTTTGGCGTACTGCCAGTGGTTATGGGTCTGGGTACGATTGCACTTGTGATTGCTGAGTACACCTCGGTGTTTGCCTTCTTAGGCCAGCCATTCATCCCATTCCTAGAGCTGCTACAAATCCCAGAAGCCGCAGCGGCGTCGCAAACCATGGTGGTCGGTTTTGCGGACATGTTTATCCCTGCCATCCTTGCAGCTTCTATCGACAACGAAATGACGCGCTTCGTCATCGCTGCGATGTCTGTGACCCAGCTAATCTACATGTCTGAAGTGGGTGCACTGCTGCTTGGGAGCCGCATTCCTGTCAATATTTTTGAGCTGTTCGCCATCTTTATCTTGCGTACGCTCATCACCTTACCTGTGATTGCGGGTGTCGCGCATCTGATCTTCTAATGTGCGCCTCTGGTGACGATTGACGCAAAGCCCCGCTATGGATTTCATAGCGGGGCTTTGCGGTTTCTGTACCTTGTCTATACTCAATAAATTAGTATCAATATTGATAAAAACGTTTTGCTCACCTGCAAAACAATCATATAATCAATAATTATATTAAAAATATTGTCCGACTCTTTGGGGAGAGATCATGAGAAGAGTGCTTGCGCTGTTCGCTGCGTTGTCTGTTTTTAGTGCTTCAGCCTCTAGCTTAGTGATTCGCATCACCGATCGCGATCCTATCACCCTCTCTCATGAAGACATCGTAGCGAATTTCGAACCCACCACCTTCTCTACGACCCTACCTTGGTTCGACGGCAAAAAAACCTTCACCGGCTTCAAAGTCTCATCGTTAGTTGATTACTACCGCGCGACCAATACCTTCTCCGTCTCTTTTGTCGCCCTAAATGATTACGCGGCGAGCTCAAGAATCGAAGACATTCTTAAGTATGAGCCTATCGTGGCGTACGAAATAGATGGAGAAAAAATGAAAGTGCGAAATAAAGGCCCCTATTGGCTGGTCTTTAACTTAAGTCAGTTCCCTGAAATAGATAATGCTGCATTTCGTTCACAAATGGTGTGGCAGATCGATGAGATATTAGTGCATACCGCCGATGATGAGTCCAAAGAGTAAAGACGACCACTTACACGCCATTCTTGCCAAAGCGAAAGTACTGTTAATCGTGCTTTCGGCAACCCTGTTCATTATTAATCTCTATTTTCTTACCTCAACACGCCAGTTAGCGGCCTCCTACAATGAACAGCAAAACCAAGCCACATGGTTTTTGTTTCAGTTGAACAAAGAGTTTTCTGAACTCAGAGCGATTACACCGTTCGCAGCGGACAGTGAAGAGTACTACGATCGCACCCTACTCAAATATGAGTTGACCTGGAGCCGTTTCGACATACTTCTCAGTAGCAAAGAGGCGGACAACCTGATTACCCTTCCCGGTGCCGCCTCATTCTTTAGTGACTTGTTCCGCCAGTTTAAGCAGCTAGAACCCGAGCTCATAGCGCTCAACTCACCGGATCAGGCCAAAGCGCTGTGCGATGATATTGACGCGCTCTACATGTCGATGATTCAGTACGTCAACACCAATTTTAGAATTAAAAGTCCGCTCTACCTGTCACAAATGAGCCAAGCGCAAAGTTTAACTCAGGCGCAATTTGTCTTGATGGTACTGCTGTTCGTCTGCGCGTGTATAGTTGGCTACATCATTCACAAAGACGCCATTTACCATAAGCAATTGGCGCTCACCGATTCTCTCACCGGGGTGTCCAATCGTTTGGCCATGTTCAACGATATGGCCGAGTGGGTGGAACAAGGCCAGTCATTCAACCTCTACCTTTTAGACTTAAACGGCTTTAAAGAAGTGAATGATCGTCATGGTCACCAAGCGGGCGATGAAGTGCTCGCCACGGTTGCCCATCGCCTCAATAAACTGGAAGCTTACTGCTATCGAATCGGCGGCGACGAGTTTGCTTTGGTCTACCTTGGGGATACGCATCCACAGCATCACTGGAAGCAGATTGAAAGCTGTTTTAGAAAGACTATTGCTATCCGCGCGGGTACCCAAGTCTCCATATCAACCAGTATTGGTACTGCGCACTACCCGCATGATGGTGCATCACTGAGCCGACTCATCTCTATTGCCGATGCCAATATGTACGAAATGAAGTTTGCCAAGCTTGAACAGAAATCCATTGGCTAACGCCTGTTTTGACGATCAATCAATGTTATCATGGCCGAAAATCCACTTCGTCAATGATTAACCTTATGCCCCAACACCCGATCAAATTCATTGCTGCCGACATGGACGGTACGCTGCTCGATGAAAACAGCCAGCTGAATCCGGAATTTTTCGAACTCTATCCACAACTCGAAGCGAAAGAGATCATTTTCGCGGCGGCCTCAGGCAGACAGTACTACAGCCTGATGGAAACCTTCTCCCCAATAAAAGATCGCATGATGTTCATTGCCGAAAACGGCACGCTGGTGATGCATCAAGGTCAAGAGCTCTACCGCTGTGAAATCGACAAGCAAGATATTGCCGATATTATTCGAGAGGCGAGACGCATAGACGGCGCCTACATCGTGCTGTGTGGTACTCAATCGGCATACATCGAAACCCAAGCAGAAGAAGCGCTCAACGAGTTCAAAAAGTATTATCATCGCTGTCAGTACGTCGAGGATCTTCTCGACGTTGACGATGACTTTATCAAGGTCGCCATTTTGCATTTCGGTGGTAGCGAGGCGCTGGTTTACCCAAGCGTATCCTCGCAATTTGGCGACTCTCACCAAGTGGTAGTGAGCGCAAAAATCTGGCTCGACATCATGAACAAGCGTGCCTCTAAGGGGGCGGCGATTGAACATCTACAATCAACACTCGGTTTCTCTTTCGAACAGACGATGAGCTTTGGCGACTACCTCAATGACCTAGAAATGCTCAAAGTGAGCTACCACTCCTACGCCATGGATAACGCGCATCCGAAAGTGAAAGAGGTCGCCCGTTTTCTTGCGCCGAGCAATAAAGAGGCAGGGGTGTTTAAGGTGATCAAGGCCACCCTTCTCAGCTAACCTCGGCGTTGATAGAGTAAGCGTCGCGCAGTATGACGTTTACTCTTCTCCTTTACCCACATTTACACGACTTGACCTTACTTGACACCCGATTTGCTACGCTTTAATTAGCCAAATAGAGGGAGGATGTGTCATGAAACGGGTTCTCGTCGGCATCGCAATGATGACTGCTCTCGTGACGGGGCTATGGCTATTCGCTGAGCCGTCACTATTGGGTTCATCGCTTATATTTCAATGGCGCTCGGCACTGATTCAGTACTCAGGCATTGTCGCTATCATGTTGATGTCTCTCACCATGGTATTGGCACTGCGCCTAGATTGGGTTGAACAGGTCACGCAAGGGTTAGACAAATCTTACCGACTTCACAAGTGGACGGGGATCGCGGGTGGCGTACTGGCTATCATCCATTGGCTCTTCTATCACCTTCCTATTCAATTGGTCAGTGCAGGGATTCTCACTGCGCCGCAACGCTTTTCTGGCCGTGGGCCTGCGCACCTTGGTAACGACCTACTCTCAAGCTGGATTCTTGAACTTCGTTCAACCGGTCTCGCTTTAGGTGAGTGGGGATTTTATCTGTTGATTGCCTTGATTGCGCTCTCGCTCTGGACCGCCCTCCGCTATCGCCCATTTCGCGTCTCACATAAATTGATGGCTGTGGCCTATTTGATGGTCGCCGCACACTCTGCCCTGCTGCTCAAACACAGCTATTGGGGCACGCCAATTTACTTTCTCACCATGGCATTCATCGTGATTGGCGTCTTGGCAGCGTTATACTGTTTGCTGGGGTTGATCGGACGTTACCATCAATATGATGCGCGGATTAGCCGCGTTCAATATCACCCTCTGAGCCGCATTTTAGATCTTGAACTGCATATGCCCACCTCTTGGCCCGGTCATCGCTGTGGACAGTACGCTTATCTTCAATTTGGCCATGAAGATCCCCATCCGTTTACGCTAGTGTCTGGCTGCAAAGGGGATAAAGTGCGATTTCTTATCAAAGAGTTAGGCGATTTCACTACTGGGCTAAATCAGCGGGTTAACCTAGGAGATTCGGTTCGCGTCGAAGGGCCGTATGGGCATTTTTCACTCCATCAATCTAGCCCACAAATTTGGATCGCTGGCGGTGTCGGCGTGGCACCCTTTGTGGCGGCTTTACACGGTTATGCCGAGCAGCCACCACGCTATCCGGTCTTCTTTTTCTTCAGTTGTCGCGGAGTGGATACGGCCATTCTCCAAGAATTGCATCAACTTGCGACACGCAGTGGGGTGACGTTGGAGATTGTCGATACGCGATACCAACCGCGCCTCACCATCGAAGGCTTGGCGCAGCGCTTTGTGCATTTAGACCACTACGATGTCTATTTCTGCGGGCCAGAGTCGATGTCTGCTCAGCTTAAAAATGATCTTAAACGCCATCGTTTCGATACCGCGCATCACTATCACGAAGAGATGTATGCGATGCGTTAGCCACCAAATCGTACCGTCACCACTCGCCCGTTCGCGGTGACGGTATTGCAATAAGACCAACCTTGCTGCTTAACCAGCCTATCGGTGAGTTCCAGTCCTAGCCCAAAGCCTAGATCGCTGTCTTTCTCCTGGTCAGTGTCATTGTGGTTTTCAATCACCAATGTGTCACCCGTTTGCGAGATGACCACTTGGCCTTTCTGCGTGTGTTGGAAGGCATTACGCACTAAGTTCGTGATGACGATACGCGTCAGGCCACTGGGCAGTGTCATCTGAGTATCGTCGGTCGACTCAGCAACGGTGACCGCTTTGCCATGCAGTAAATAGTTGAGCTCCTGACGGATCTGCATCACTAACTGGCCGATGGCGAACGAGGTGCTCGGTAAGGCTTTCTCCTCACGACGATTGAGCCACAGTAGGGTTTCGGTGAGATCGGTCATGGTCAGCGAAGCACGCTCAATGCGCGCCAATACTTCACGCTGCTTGGCGGGCTCAACCTGACGCTCGATCATTTTGCCCAGCAGCTCGGTATTGGTTCGCGTAACCGCAATCGGCGTGCGTAGCTCATGGCTGGCATAGCCAAGAAAACGCTTTTCACGCTCGACACTGGCTTGTACCGAGCGCAAGCTCGACTGAATCATCTCGGCGAGCGTATTAAGCTCTCGGTAGTGAAAATTGGGTATCGCCGCATCCAGCTTATCTTCATCCAGCGATTTCGCCCATGCGCCCAACTGTTCAACAGGTGCCGACACATTACGAATAATCATCAGCAACACCACGGAAAAAAGCGCTATCGCACCAACCGCGGTAAAAACGATATAGAAAAATGGCGGCAGCTCATCACGGCTCATCGGCGTGGTGCGATCACGCTCGCCTATCTCTATAGCGGCAAAACGGCGCTCGCCATCGTGCTCAAGCTGCATGACAAAGTAGCCTTTCTTCGGCGGACTGAGTAAGGGAATGCCTTCGATGTGTTTGAGTAGGCGGCCATCGGCCAAATCCTCTTGATCAAAATGCTGCGTGATACGGGTGGGTAAGTCTTGCCATCGCTTCGCAACCAAGAGGTCATCTTGCTGTGTGACCTGACCCGGCGCAACGTCGAGATGAAACGCTTGAGAATGGACAAAGCCGCGCATGGCCTCATCCATCCCTGAGAAAAAGTAGCTCACCGCAACGCCTGACATCCCGACAATCGCGCTACTGCCCATCGCCACCATCGCCAACACAAAATAGAGCCGTAGACTGCGCCTTAATCGCATACTCGCTCCTCACGTTTAAGCGCAAAGCCTCGCCCCACAAGAGTCTGTATCCGTTTGATTCCACTTTGGCCATCCACCGCCTTGCGAAGGTGGTACATGTGCACTTTCAAGCTGTTGCTGTCGGGCTGTTCATCCCCCCAGACGCTCTGCACCAGTTTGTCTCTCGAGACACTGTTTGGACTGGCGCGCAGTAACGTTTCCAGCAGTTTGTAGCCTATCGGTGTCAGTTTCATCTCCTGCCCATCGCAGGTCGCGGTTTGTGTGGTGAGATCGAGTTCGACTCCTTCCGCACTCAGTAGCGTCACTTGCCCACTGCGCCGACGCGAAAGCACTTGCGCGCGAACGATCAACTCCTCCATCGCAAACGGTTTAATGAGGTAGTCGTCCGCCCCTGCGGAAAAGCCCCCCAGTTTGTCGTCCAAGGTGTCTCGTGCCGTCAGCATGAGAACCGGCACATCAAGGCCACTGGCGCGCAGTTTCGCGCACACTTCTAGGCCATCCATTTTGGGCAAATTTAAATCGAGGATCACCACATCGTAGCGCTGATTTTGTATCAGGCTGAGCCCCGCCACACCATTCGCCGCGTGGTCACACTCAATGCCCTCTAGCGCGAGGTAGTCGATAACCGCAGTGGCCAAATCGAGATCGTCTTCCACCAGTAAACACTGTAAATGGTCGCTTTTCATGCTCTCCTCCACACCCACCATCGATGTTCATTCTTTACATAATAAGGGCTTAGACAATCATAGCCTAGTTCACTTGTTGAGTAACTCGACGTCCCGCTCCACTGATGCGCTGCTTGAGTGCCAACAAGAGCGCTCTGACATCCTGATCAATCATCAACAGCGATGGCGTTAAGATCAAAGTGATCAAAGTAGCAAACAAGATGCCGTAACCCAGCGCTGCGGCAGCAGGGATCAAAAATTGCGCTTGCATCGATGTCTCACTCAACAGCGGCGCAAGACCGGCAAACGTGGTCACGGATGTGAGCAGCACCGCTC
This sequence comes from Vibrio sp. R12-SW3-ISO1, assembly GCF_059834005.1. Classification (NCBI taxonomy): domain Bacteria; kingdom Pseudomonadati; phylum Pseudomonadota; class Gammaproteobacteria; order Vibrionales; family Vibrionaceae; genus Vibrio; species Vibrio sp. R12-SW3-ISO1. The sequence continues at coordinate 66,999 of NZ_JCBDGK010000006.1, read as the reverse complement.
TCAGTCGACCTGAACATGCCTGTTCAATCGCTTCTGATACCGACAGTTTGGCCTCTTTGACCAGCTCATTGTAACGAGAAACGAGGAGCAAGCTGTCGTTAACCACGACGCCACTCAGTGCCAACACCCCATTCAGTGACAAGATGCTGATGGTCAAATCGTTCCACCAGTGACCCAAGATAGCGCCAACAATCCCAAACGGAATAGCGACCATGATGATCAAGGGCTGAACGTACGACTTGAGTGGAATCGCAAGCAGCGCAAAAATGATGATCAGAGCCAACACGAACGTGGACTCCATTGAGTCGGTGGACTCCTTTTGCTGCTCAGCTTCACCGGTAAAATCGATTTTCAGCGTCGGATAATCCGCTTTCAGTGTCTTCACCAAGGTGTTTTCAAGTTGTGCGACTAACTCATTCGAGGCGAGGATATCTTTGTCCACCGAGGCACTGACATACACCGCACGTAAGTTGTCGATACGGGTGATCTCTGACGGCTGATAATCCGAGTACACCTTCGCCACCGCCGACAAGGGCACCACAGTACCATCGCTGGTTCGCACGCTTGATTGCGCGATGTCCGCTAGCGTTTGACGCTCACCCTCGGGGTAACGGACCCGGACTTTGACTTCGTCTTTGCCCCGCTGAAAACGCTGTACAATGTCGCCACCAAACGATTGTAAGACTTGCTGAGACAGGCTGGCGGTATCCATGCCCATTGCACGGCCTTGCTCTGTCAGTTCGAATCGATACTGCGGCTCACCTAAATCGAGGTTGTCATCAATACCACTCACCCCGTCAATCGATTGAAGTGCAGCTTTCATTCGGTTCCCGGCATCAGTCACAATCTCGTCGCTACTCGCTTTGAGTTCGACTTTAAAGTTGTCCACCATCTCCTGGTGAGAGCGAATGCTGAGCTTTTTAACCCCTTCCATGTTACCCGACATCGCCAGCCATGCATCAGCAAACTCATCAATGTTATACGGCGCCTCTGGCGCTAGTTCCACTTGGATAGAGCCTGAGCGGTCGGCCGTGGCCGACACCTGTAGACTGGCAATCGCCGACGTGTCGCTCTCGCCCCGCAATTGGGCATCCACCGTAAGCGCATGGCGCTCGAGGGTCAGTAAATTGGTTTCGGTTTGACCAAAACTGACATCGTTGTACATCGACATTTGAGCCGAGACGGTGTCGCCAGCGATGTCTGGAAAAAACGCAACGCGCACGGCGCCGGTGAGCGGCATACCAATCACTAAAATGAATAACGCCAAAAAGCTGAGTACGACGGCATAGCGAAATTGCAGTGCGATTTTAATCAGCGGCTTATACACACGTTGGTTGAAGCCGTTTAACCCTTTCTCCGCGCCGCTCTGAATGCGGTTCCAAATCCCTTTGTTGTCTTTCCGGTGAGTGTCAATATGCGCTAGGTGCGCCGGTAGAATGAACTTAGACTCCACCAATGAGAGCAATAAACAGATGGTCACCACGATGGCAAATTGCGCATAAATTTTGCCCATGTTGCCATCAATGGCGGCAATCGACAAAAAGGCAGCCACGGTGGTCAAAACCCCAAAGACGGTCGGCGCCGCCACTTTGAGCGTGCCTTTAATGGTGCTCTCTATGGTGTCCCCCTCAGCTCGGCGGGTCGCGTAAATGCTCTCGCCCACGACCACCGCATCATCCACAACGATGCCGAGCGCCATGATGAAACCAAAGGTGGTCATCTCGTTGATGGTCAGCCCAACGAAGGAGTCGGTCATAAAAAACAAGGTGCCAAAGAAGACAAAGGGCAAACAAGCTGCGACCCAAAATGCCACGCGCAGGTTAAGAAACAGCGCCAACACAATAAACACCATCGCAATACCGGTGAGCGCGTTGGTGGCAAGCAGTGATAGACGCTCTTTGATCATGGTACTTTTGTCATACCAAGTTTCCATGTCGACATTGTCAGGCAATACGTTACTTGCTCGCCACTGCTCAACCACCTGTTTGGCCTGCTCAACAATGTTGACCACATCACTGCTGTCATCCATCAAAATCTGGATGCCGATGGCATTTTGCTGGTTATAACGGGACAACGAGTAGCTATCTTCTTCGAACGTGTCGCTGACCGTGGCAATATCACCAAGTAGAATCTGTGCGCCTGACTGAGTTGTAATGATGGGAATTTGGCGAAAATCTTCCACTTGATACGCTTGCTCTGACGCTTTGAGGCGCACGGTTTTTTCGCTGTTGCGCAGGCTGGTCGAAATGGCCGTCGCGCTTTCTGCGTTGATGGCATCCGAGACATCCGTAAGTGATAAGCCATAGGCCTGCAAAGCCTGCTCATCCACCTCCACCGAAATCATCCGCTCTAGCTCTGCATTGATAGAGAGATCGCTGATCGCACTCTCACTCAACAAATCGGATTTCAGATCTTGAGCCAAGGTCTGCAATGTCGATCGGTCCGCATCGCCATACAGTTGCACCCAAATAGCATGATCCTGACGACGTGCTTTTTCGATGACCGGATTGTCCGCTTCCGCTGGCCAGTTGTTGATGGCATCCACTTCGTTTTTGACATCCGTCAGCAAGGTATCCAGATCGTAACTGCTCTCTTTTTCAATCGACACATAGCTGCCAGTCGAATCCGACGTAGAGGTAATGCGTTTGATGCCCGGCACGGTTTCCAGCGCTTCTTCAATTTTTATCGCGATCCCTTCTTCCGCCTGAACCGGATCGCCACTGTCATAGCTGACAGCAACACTGACCACATCAGGTTCAAGAGTAGGGAATGCCTCTTTACGCAACGAACTGACGGAAAACAATCCCACGATGATGACACCCATCATCAATAAGTTTGCCGCCACTGGGTTGCGAGCAAACCACGCAATCACACCCGTAGAGTGATTCGACTGACTCATGATTTGCCCTCCTCATTGGCCAACACTTTCATGCCGACTTGAAAACTGCTCAACGGACGCATCACCACTTGAGCCGCTTCTTCGCTCAGCGGATCAATATAGACGAAATTGTTGCGCTCAAATCGCTTAGTTGCGGCGGCTTTGACCAAGCTGCCTTGTTGGTTGACCATCCAGACTTCCCCTTGCTGCGAATACGCAGATGCAGGAATTTGCCAAAGGTTATCGACCTCAGGCCCAGTTAAAGTAGCTTTGACAAATGTACCCGGGTACAGAGGAGACGCCTGCTCAAGAGGACGTTCCACGACCGCAATCACTGAACGCTGGCGCGTGGTCTCTGTGATATGTTGGTTAGCGCGATCCACGCGCGCTTGCCATTGGTGTTGGCTTTGACTGTCCGTCAACGTAACGTGCCACTGTGTGACATCACTCTGGCGGTCTGCTTGTAAGGTCAACCACTGTTGCTCCGACAAGGCTAACTCGACTTCAACACGATCCACGCTGTAGAGCGTCGCAATGCTATCGCCAGTCGAGACATAGCTGCCCGGCTGAATAGAGCGGGCCACAATCAGCGCATCAAATGGGGCTCGAATGCGGGTGTCCTCGAGATCTTTTTTCGCAGCCGTGAGGGCTTTTTCTGCGTTATCCAATGCCGCTTTAGCACTCTCGAGTTGGGGTTCACGTAGCACCAAGGTGGAACTTGGTTCACCGGATAATCCAGAACGTTGCCACTCTGACTTGGCTTGTTCACCTTCACGCTGCTCTTCTAGGTAGGCAAGCTTTGCCGCCGCGACGTCCGCTTCTGCGCTCGCGACCGCTTGCTGGTATTGCGTATTATCCAGCGTGGCAAGGACCTGACCTTTTTTCACCACTTTCCCCGTTTCAAAATCATCAGCCAAGCTCACCACGCGGCCATTGACCTCACTGGTGAAACTGAGGTTGTATCTCGGCTGCGCCTCTGCATAGCTGGTGATTTGCGCCTGATAGCGGTGGGCTTGAGTGGTCTGTACCGCAACTTGTGACAGCACGCGACTGGCCGATGCGCTTTGCTCTGGTTGTACCCTTTGCGCTTCCTGCGCGGGGTTCTCTCCAGGGCCTTTGGGCGGCGCCAGTTGGCTTCCATTGTAGGCAACAGCGGCAAAAATCGAACCCGCGGCAACCAACGTCACGGCTAGGGTCAGTGCATTTTTTTTCATCAAGATACTCCTAGGCCTAGCGCGAGGCCCAAATCAATTCGGTTTAACAATCGCTGGTAAGTGGCGCTCGTGAGTTGCGCTTCGATGTCGTAGGCTTGCTGCTGAACAGTGAGAAGGTCAAAAATATCCACCAGCCCCTCTCGATACTTTTGTTCATAACTTTCAACGCTGCGGCGCGCGCTCTGTAACGCGCTCTCGAGATGTTGCTGCTGCTTCTCCAAAGCATGTTCTTGGCCGACAGCGGTTTCTACTTCACTTACGGCATCAAGGAGTGTCTGTTGGTAAACCCAGTAGGTTTGCTCGGTGGTCAGCTCGGCCAACTCCGCTTGAGACTTCAACTTACCACCTTGAAAAAGCGGCGCTGAAATCTGCCCCAACACGCTCCACACAGGGTTGGTGAGTAGCGCCTCACTCGGGGTTTGCGCTAGGTCGGTCAAACTGGCTGAAAGACTAAATGAGGGCAACATCGCTTTGTAAGCGGCATCGGTGCGCAGTGCTTCCGCTTCAATGTTGTAAAAGGCTTGCTGTAAATCAGGTCGACCAGCCATGTTTTGTACACCCAGACTGTCGAGCGGATTGAGCACCGTCGCAAATACCGCCGGCACTTCGTCCCCGCTCAATTGAGGGGCACGCAGCCCAGTGAGCAGTGCTAAGTTGCGCTGACTTTGGGCCAGGTTCTCTCGATATTCCGCCACGGTCGCGCGCGTGGAAGAGGAGTTGGTTTTTGCACTGTCGAGCTCTTCTAGACTGCCTAGCCCAACTTTGTAGCGCTCTAGCACCAGCACTTCGTTGTTTTCGAGAATGTCCAAGCGTCGCTGCTCTATATCCAACAGTTGTTTATTGACGCTGATTTCAAGCCAGCCCCGCATCACGTTGGCCGCAAGCAGATCTTTTGCCGCCTGCAAGCTCGCCTGTGTGGCGGCGATGTCTTTCTGCGCGGCGGCGCTGCTATCCGCCAATTGACGCCAGATATCCAGCTCCCAACTGACATTAAGCTCACCCGTGTAGCTCTCATCACTGCCTTCTGTTTGCTCACCAGACAACCCAGCACTCAGTGTCGGCCATTGGTCCGCCGCGGTGATACCGTGCTGCGCATACGCCATTTTCAGGGCGACAATACTTTGTTGAAGGCTGGGATTATTCTCCATCGCCGCCGCTAAATAGGGCGCTAGCGCTGGAATGTTCACCAAATCGGTGATCGCCTGCAAAGGCTCATCACTTGGTGACTGTTCATCCACCAACTTGCTGACTAGCTGTTCAATGGCCAGCTCATTGCTGATTTGCGCTTGGTCTACGTAATCGGTGCGATTGCCTGAGCTGCAGCCCAGAAGGCTCACCACGACAAGGCTGATTAAGGTTGCTCGAAAGGTCATGCTTACATCTCTCCCATCTGATAACGGTAAGAGTAAACAAGGTGGGGTTAAGAGAGGGTTAAGATACAAAAAGAGCAGGCGATGCCTGCTCGATAGGGGAAGGTGAGACTTAGATTACGCCACTTTCGTGTCGCGGGGAGCCATACCTTGTAGCTGGTTGTCGAAAAACTCTTCGTGCAAGGCACAAATCGCCGCTTTGTACTCCTTGTCACTGACGACAAACTGCACGTTTACGTTGCGCATCGATGAGTGCAAAGCATAAGGCGTAATGTCAGCGTTCATGAGGGCGCTCACCCCTTTCGCTAACGCTTTGTTGGTATCGATTTGCGAACCAATCACCGAAATCAGCGCCACCATGCGGCCTTTGATTTCTGAATTCGGATAGCGTTTTTCCGCTTTGTACAACACCTTGTTCAGGCTGTCGCTGTTGCCGCCCAAATAATAGGTAATAGAGTTGGCGTTCATCTCTTTACCAATCAAGCTGACATGGGCATCCGAAATGATCTCCATCAGCTCGTAGCTGAAGTTGTCCGCTTCGCCGACCATGGATTGGTCAAAGAGATGCAGCGCAAAGACCTTCTGCTTACCGGCGATAATTTCCACTTTGTCCGCCGTTGGCTGGAACTGGTTAGAAATCAGAGTGCCACGATGCTCGGGCTCAAACGTGTTCTTTATTTGCAGCTCGATACCACTTTCACGCAGCCCTGCCGCAGCGTTCGGGTGAATGGCTTCCATCCCGAGACTTGCCAACTGATCCGCCACGTCATAGTTAGTGTGCCCAATGGGCAACACTTTCTCAGGACCAACGACGCGAGGGTCCGCCGAGCTAAGGTGATACTCTTTGTGGATAATGGCGAGATCCGCATTGGTCAGTGTGGCGATGCGGCTAAACGTCATCTCGCTGTAGCCACGATCAAAGGTCGACATCAGGCCGTCTTTACATGACGCATAACCCGTTACGATGGGGAGCTCTTGGCTGACATCAATCTCTTTAAAGGCGTTGAGGATATTCTCATCCAAGCTCTCGACTTTGTCAGAGCTCCAGCCTGAGAGGTCAACAAAACGCGCTTCAATGCCCATATTTTTCAGTTTTAACGCCGTGTTAAATGCACTGTGCGCTTCACCTATTGACGCCAAAAATTCACGTACTTGAGGCAAGTAGTGGCGCAAAGTGAACTGGCCGTATTGGCACGTTTCCAGAATATTTGAGATGCAGTTGCGCGCCTCAGAAATACGCGAGCGGATGAACTTGTCCGCGCGCATTCGGTTCATTGGGTCGGCAAACATATGCTCGTTGGTCAGCAGCATGCGCTGCTCAACCTCTGCCAGTGCATCGCTCCAGCTGTCATCGCGTTTCGCGATCAGCTGATACACCCCAGGTTTGCTGGTCTTTTTACACTCCAGCAGCGCATCCGTGATGCCGCCATACGCGGACACCACAAACACTCGATTATAGAGGTTGTCCCGGTTGGGACGCAGGATAATGTTTTCTAGCACGGCATCAAATGCCGTCATTGAGGTACCGCCGATTTTCTCTACGGTATAAGTCATAATATCGCCTTTCGTTCGATTTAATGGTTAGGATTAGGTGCGTTGTTCCTGCTCATTGCCCCTAATCTGCGATGGGATAGACCCCTTTTTCATCGTGCACTTCTGCGCCTGTCAGTGGCGGGTTGAAGACACAGGCCATCACCATGTCGGCCCCTTTGTAGGCGCGCAGGTAATGCTCATCGTGCTTATCGAGGATGTACAATGTACCCGGCTCAATGTGGTATGTCTTACCACCGACGACTTCAATTTCACCTTTACCGCTCATGCAGTAGACAGACTCTAGATGATTTTTGTAGTGGATGTGCGTTTCGCTGTCTTCGTAAATCGTCGTGATGTGGAAAGAAAAGCCCATGTTGTCGTCTTTGAGCAACATACGCACGCTTTCCCAATTATCCGTCGCGATACGACGTTCACTATCACGACATTCGTCTAAGGTTCTGACTATCATTCTCTGTTCCTTTTCATTTTCTTTTTCTGCCAACCGAATGGGGTCGGTACGACGTTGTTTTGAGCTTAAGACGCTTGCTTAAACTGCTTGACCGCGACTCGTTGAACCGCCTCTTCAAAGATGCGTAGACCTTGTTCTAGTTCTTCTTCTGTGATGGTCAGCGGGCAGAAAAACTTCACCACTTCATCGTCAGGCCCTGCTGTCTCGATCACCATGCCAAGCTCAAAACAGTGCTTCGCAATGTCGCTGGCAATGTCGCCGTTGACACACTCAATACCCTGCATCATGCCGCGACCTTTCACTTGCTCAAACAAGTTAGGGTGACGCTTCAAGCTGCGAGTAGTCACTTGCGTCACTTTGTCGGCGCAGTTTTTCACGTGGGCTTCAAACTGTGGATCGGCCCAGTAGGTCTCAAGCGCTTTCGCTGCGGTGACGAAGGCATGGTTGTTACCTCTAAACGTACCGTTGTGCTCACCAGGCTTCCAAATATCCAGTTCCGGACGCAGCAACACGACGGCCATCGGTAAGCCGTAACCACCAATCGACTTCGAGAGCGTCACGATATCTGGGGTGATCCCCGCAGGTTCGAAACTAAAGAAGGTGCCCGTACGGCCACAGCCCGCTTGAATATCATCAACAATCAAGAGAATGCCGTTGGCTTTACACAGTGCGTCGAGTTTTTGTAGCCAAGCGTTAGAGGCCACATTCAACCCCCCTTCACCCTGTACGGTTTCAAGCAGTACAGCGGCAGGTTTGTCCATACCGCTTGAGTTATCTTGCAGCATGGTTTCAAACAGTTTTAAGCCATCAATATCGGCATAACCATCAAACGGAATACGCGTCACTTGGCTCTGCATTTGGCCCATTTCTTGGCGGTGATGCTGGTTACCCGTTGCAGCTAGTGCGCCAGCAGTACAGCCATGAAAACCATTGGTAAAGGCGACAATCGAGCTACGTCCTGTCACTTTACGCGCCAATTTAAGCGCGGCTTCTACCGCGTTTGTGCCCGTTGGGCCAGTAAACTGCAGCTTATAGTTGAGTTCACGCGGCGCAAGGATGATGCGATTAAACGCGTCAAGAAACGCCGCTTTGGCGGTGGAGTGCATGTCTAAACCATGCGTGATGCCATCAGATTCGATGTACTCCAACAAGGCCATTTTTAGTACCGGGTTGTTGTGGCCATAGTTCAATGAGCCCGCACCGGCTAAGAAATCGAGATAGCGCTCGCCCCCTTCAGTTTCTAGCCAGCAACCTTTGGCTTTGGTGAATACCACCGGAAAGTTGTTTGAATATGAACGTACTTTTGATTCTTGCTTATTAAAAATATCCATAATAAGACCGTTTGGGTTCCTCAATTATTTATTGGGACGAGTGTGCGTGAGCACGAGAAAGTGGGATGCGATACAAATACTCAGTATCGTGCTCCCCTTTAAAATGGGTGTTTTGGTCCAAGAAAACCGAAACCTCACCGCGCTTGCCATGACGTTTGTCCAGCTTTTCGAACAACATCCACGACGCCGTATTGTTCTTTGTTATCGTCGTTTCTATCGCGTTGATGTCGGACAAGGTGTCACGAGCGAGCAGGCGGTCTAACATTTTCGAAGCGATGCCTTTACCTCGGTGATCGCTCGATACCGCCACTTGCCAAACAAACAGCACATCTGGCTGTTGTGGCTTGCGGTAGGCAGAGATAAATCCAGCCACCTCATCATCAATCTCAACCAAAATGCAGGTGTCCGCAAAGTGGGTAGACTGAAGAAAGTTACAGTACGAAGAGTTAACATCCAGTGGCGGACAATCTTTGATGAGTTGGAAAATCTGGTCGCCATCGGTATCACTCGGCTCTCTAAACCGCCACGTTGGGCGTTGGGGTTGTGTAATTTCCGGATACATAACCCAGGGCGCTGACGTAATCATGTGCAGATACATTTCCTTTGAACTCTAATTAAATTCGCCATCATTATGAGCAAAATCCGCCACCAAAAATCAAATCTGACGCCGAATCAACCGCATTTTTGTGATAAAGGTCACACAATTAACAATTGCACATAAAGTTTAACAATGGTTAGTGCACTAAATTATTTCATTCAGAGTATCATGTCGCGCGCGTCTATGATTAACTATGCTTATATTTATCCTAAGTGACTCGATTGGAACCCCCGATGATTCGAACCCTAATTAGTTTTCTCATGCTCCTCTCACTGAGTTTCCCTACCCTCGCGGAGCAAGAAAAATACTCCGACTCCGAGATGCTCGATCGCCCGCTAATGGAGCGCTATATCCTCGATGAGCTCAAAGCTCTGCGCCAAGATCAACAAGATTTAGAGCGCCGCTTGGTGGTTCAAATTACCGACCGAGAACTCGAAGTGGCCGACAAATCCCTCAACTACGCCAACGTCACCGTGACCTACTTTTTCTACATCATCGCCGGTGTCGCGTCGTTGATTGCCTTTGTTGGTTGGCAATCTCTGCGAGAGTTCAAGCACAACACCAAAGACATGGCCGATAAACGACTCGATGCGATTGCCAAAGAGTACGAGAAGAAATTCAGTGCATTGGAACGCGATCTAAAACGTAAGACGCGCGTGATCAGTGAAAACAACAAAGAGATTGAAAAGATTAATGAAATCCACAACTTATGGCTAAGGGCGCAAAGTATGCCGACCGCCGAGCAGCGAATTGATGTGTATGATGAGATCTTGACCATGCGACCGGGCGATCTTGAAGCGCTGACCTACAAGGCAGATGCAGCGATGGAAATTCGCGAGTACCACTGGGCGTTGAGTCTGTGTAATCGTGTCCTTAACCTCGACAACAATAATGGCCCTGCACTCTATCAGCGTGCTTGTGCCTACTCTCGTTTGGGGATTGAAGAGCAGGCAATTCTGGATCTGGAATTGGCGATTGAATCAAGTCCTTCGATTCGAGAATTGATCAATACGGAGCCGGATTTGGAGGGGCTACATGGCAACCCACGCTTTGATGCCCTGCTCCTCGATGAGCACCACTAAGCTTGATAGATTTCCAGCGGTAAACCATCGGGATCTTGAAAGAATGTGAAGGCTTTACCTGTGAACTCATCCACTCGGATGGGTTCCACCTCTACCCCTTGCTCTGTTAAATATTGCCCATACGCCTCAACGTCATCCACGACAAAGGCTAAATGACGCAATCCACGCGCTTCAGGTCGGGTTGGTCTTTCAGGCGGTGACGGAAAGGAAAAGAGCTCAATTTGACCACCACCAGGCAAAGCCAAATCCAGTTTGTAGGAGGCTCTTTCCGCTCGATAGTTTTCCGCGATCACTTCAAATCCTAACACCTGTGTGTAGAACGCTTTCGACGTCGAATAGTCAGAGCAGATAATGGCGACATGGTGGAACCCTTTGATAGACATCAGTCATTTTTCCTTATTTTTTCAGTGTCCTAGAAAGATTATGGACGATTGCGTCCAAAGTGATTGGACAGGATGACACTTTTTCCATTCATAGACCGCGCTTATAGTAACGCCATCGCTTCGCTGCCTCAACGCAGCGCAGAAAACCTTTTGATAAGCGGGCCAAGTGATGGTTGACCATTGTGAACATCAGCCCTAGTCATCAGTACAACATAGACAATTTAGGAGCCAACATGACTCACCCAATCATTCAAGATTTGAACTCTCGTTATACCGCGAAAAAATACGACCCGAGCAAACGTATCTCGGCAGAAGATATGGCGGTGATCAAAGAAGCATTGCGTTTATCGGCCTCGTCAATCAACTCTCAACCTTGGAAGTTCATCGTTGTTGAGTCTGACGAAGCGAAGCAGCGTTTTCATAATACGTTCGCGAACATGCACCAATTTAACCAACCGCATGCGACCGCGGCCTCACACACCATCTTGTTTGCTTACGATCCTAAGTTCACCAAGGAGAAGTTCGCCAAACGTGTTGACGCTGAAGTCACCTCAGGCCACCTACCTGCTGACATGTACGATGCGTTTATGGGTGCCTATGCGTTTGCTGACATGAACACCGATGAGACCGGCTTCAATGGTCACTGGACCAAAGCCCAAATCTACCTAGCCCTGGGCAATATTCTTCACACCTTAGCTCGCCTTGGCATTGATTCTACGCCAATGGAAGGAGTGGACCCGGCATTGATTGGTGAAGAGTTTAAACAAGAGCTCGACGGTCACGTGGTAGAGGTCGCACTTGCGATGGGTTACCACCTAGACGGTGAAGACTATAACCACGGCTTGCCTAAAGCGCGCTTGGCGCTAGACGATGTAATCACCACGTTGTAAGGCATCAAAATGACTGAACAACCCGTTACTGTCGTCGCCAATGTGATCGCCAAAGCGAACGATATTGAACAGGTAGAGGGCGCTCTGGCCAAGTTAGTGACGCAAACTCGCAAAGAAGTAGGGTGCATTTGCTACGATTTACACAAAAACAACGACAATCCTGCCCATTTCGTTGTGTATGAAATCTGGCAATCCGAGCAAGCACTGCAAGCGCACGCCGCCAGCGCGCACTTTCAAGCCTACGGCGCCGAAGTTGAGGGCATGGTGGAGCGTTTCTCCGTCGATAAGATGACGAAAATCGCTTAAGTCTCGCCCAACAAGCAGGCAAATTCAGATAATAAACATCCCCCGCCTATCCATTGATAAGCGGGGGATTTTATTATTTGTTAACAGTCACTAGGCGGTTACTCTGTTTGAGTGGTTAGCAACGTCGATTTACGGCGCTTGGCGACTCTCAAAGCGATACCGACCAGCATCACCAAACCACAGACACCGTACACCTGCATTACCGTCGGGTCATTTGAGACAAAACCCACATTCGAGAACATCACATACGCACCCAACACCATGTATAAGATGATCGCTGACGCTTCAAAGCGGAATGCCCACGGTGTCACGTCCATTGACTCGTTGATAGGCATCTCGTAGTCCGTGTCACGAGGAGCAAAACGGCCAATGATGAACATCAACGCCGTACAAACAACAAATAGAATGGCCAGTTGGTGCAGGAAGTGAATCGGCGTATCGAACACCAACTGCATGGCCGCGTAGGATGAAACAAACACCACCAATGCCACTTTCGCCGCCAGTGCAGGCACACGTTTAGAAATGTAACCGACAAACACGATAGTAAAGATCGGCACACTAAAGAAGCCCGCAACCATCTGCAAGTATTGGAACAAACCTTCCGGTGCGTACATGATAAATGGCGCGATGCAAACCGAGACGATAGCAATCAACACACCAAACACACGTCCTTTGCCCACCAGCTCCTCGTCGCTTTTACCTCTGCCAAACAAAGGTTTATAAACGTTAAGTGCAAAAAGCGTGGTTGAGCTGTTGAGTACCCCGTTGAAGGTACTCAATATCGCACCAAACATGACCGCAACAAAGAACCCTACCAATGGCTTAGGCAACACTTCATTGACAAGGCGCGTGTACATTGAGTCTGGATTGCCCGCATCGGCGCCAAACATGTGAAACGCAATGATACCGGGGATGATCAAAAACAGCGGCGAAATGACCTTAATCGCACCGGCCAAAATCACACCTTTTTGACCCTCTTTGAGGTTTTTTGCACCCAATGCACGTTGAATGATCGATTGATCCGTTCCCCAGTAGTAAAGGTTCACCAGCAACAAACCCGTAAATAGGGTTGAGAACGGCAGTGGATCGCTTTCGGTACCGACCGATTGCAGCTTCTCTGGCGCCGCCGTTAGTAGAATATCCAACCCTTCGGCAAAGCTGCCACCACCAAGCACCATTAAGCCAAACACTGGGATCATCAATCCCCCAATAATCAGCCCAACACCATTGATAGTATCGGCAATCACCACCGCTTTCAGGCCACCATAAATGGCATAGAAAAACCCGAGTACACCTATGGTCGCGGAGATCAACGCAATCGAACCAAACTCAGAAATACCGAGCAAGCCTTGCACATCAAATATCTCACCCAATACCACTGCGCCAGCGTACAAGGTGGTCGGGAGAATGTTAATCACATATTGGCAGAGGAAGAGTAAGGTAACGAACTTTTTCACCGACATGTCATAGCGGCTTTCGAGAAAGTCAGGAATGGTGGTAATACCTTGTTTAAGGTATCGCGGGACCAGCAGTAGCGCGATGATCACCAAGGTGACACCGGACGCGACTTCCCACCCCATCACACTCATATTGTGGGTATAGGATTGGGCACTCATGCCGACAAAACTGGTGGCGCTGAGGTTAGTTAAAATCAGTGAGCTAGCAATCAACCCACCGGTAAGGCTTCGTCCACCGAGGAAGAAACCTTCTTCAGAATTGTTCTTATCGTTACGCACTTTGTTGTAGGTAAATACCACCACAAAGCCCGTAAAGAGCAGAAACGATAGTAGTACGGTTATAGACATCTTGTTTCCTTCATTATTGAAATATTCTAATTAGCGCTTGGGGATCGCTTTTTCGTTATGTAGGGGATCACGCTAAACCGTGCCGGGGGTCTGCTTAGAAGCTCAGCAGGCAAAGTCTAGCGTGATGGTAAACTTGTGACGTTAATGGGTCTTTTTCAGATGGACAATCAACGCCGATTCCGGATCTAAAATGGGTAAAGTCACACCAATTTCTTTGAGGTTGTCGCCGCTTAATTTCAGCGTCTTATCCAACCATTTCGGTCTTTGTTTCATCAGTTGGAAGCTGGTTTGCGGCATTTCGACGATCGTCACTTCATAACGCGCGTGTTCATCCACACAACTGACACGCAGCGGCGAAGGCAGCGCGTGATTTGGCATCGCCAATTGACACACCGTCAGCAGCATTTCGTCGCCGTTTTCCACGCCATAGATGTGCTGGCGATCATCAGCAGGGTCGATGCGAAATGATCGGCCGTGATGCAACAAATGGCGATAGCGTTTATGCAAGGCGATATAGTGCGCAAAGGCGGCTTTTTCTTTTTTGCTGACCGACACGGGATCGAGTTCAACCCCCATATGTCCACCCAAAGCAGTCACACCGCGCATATTGATGCTGTGACGACGGTTGGTTGAGTGACACTCAGCGGGGCCAATGTGCGCCCCCATCACCTCCGGTGGGAAAAAGTAGCTCATGCCACGCTGAATGGTTTGACGCTCCAACGCATCGTTGCAGTCTGACGCCCAGAAACGATGGGTTCGTTTTAAGACCTCAAAATCAATTCGTCCACCGCCCGATGAACAAGACTCAATCTCCACCGTTGGATGTGCCTCAAGTAACTTATCCACCAAACGATAAAGCGCCTTGGTTTGACCATGCACCGCCGGTTTGCCTTGATGGCCAGGTTGAACCAATTCACGGTTCATATCCCACTTAAGATAGGTGATGTTATAGCGGCTTAACAGATCGTTAAGTCTGTGGTAAAGGTACTCAAAACAGAGCGGATTTTGCAGATCTAGCACATACTGCCAGCGACCTGACGGCTGATGATAGCCTTGTAAGCCCAGCACCCAATCAGGGTGTGCGCGGTAGAGATTGGAATCTTGGCTCACCATTTCAGGCTCCACCCACAAACCAAACTCCATGCCCTTATCATTGACGTGTGCAATCACTGGCTCGAGCCCATCAGGGTATTTGTTTTCATCCAGATACCAGTCACCAAGAGCGCTTCGCTCACCGTCGCGGCCCACAAACCAACCATCATCAATAATGAATCGCTCCACGCCCATTTCTGCCGCTTCGCTGGCCATCTGCATGATGTACTCCGGCTTGTGGTCAAAATAGATGCCCTCCCACGTATTCAGATGCACTGGACGAGGCTTAGTTTGAGGGAAACGCACAATATGAGAGCGCACGAACTGATGGAAGCGCTCAGAAATACCGTTGAGACCGGTTTGGCTGTACACGCCATAGAGCCAAGGTGATTGGTAAACGTCGCCGGGCGATAAGCGCATTTCACCAGAGAGCAGCAACTCACCCGCTTGAACAAAACGGCGTCCGTCACTTCGTACATCAGCGCGCATTTGATGGTTGCCACTCCAACCGAGGTGAACACCCCACACCTGACCTTGCTGCTCACTAAAGCCATTGGTTCCGACAAACAAGCCTGGGAAATTCTCGTGAGAGGTACGTCCACGGCGATTCTCTTGCATAAAGCCACCATGTTCAAAGCGCTGACGCTGAGTTTGGAACTCATGACACCAACGGCCGTGGAAGGTCATCAGTTCATTCGCGTGATTCGGCAATGGTAGGGTCGACGAGAGCTTGCCAAGATAATAGGTTGATGCGCCAACATTTTTCACCGCAACACGTTTTTGCAGCACATCGCTGACAGGGTCCAGTTGCAACTCGATCGTGAGCGCAAGCCCTGCCACATCATCACTGAGCTCAAAGGTTGCGCTGTGATCGTTGTGAGAGACTCCCGTCACCTGGAAAACCGGTGCCCAGTCTTCTCCATCACGATGCCCTTCTATACCCGGTGCATTAAAGTGCCCACTACCGAGTTCAGGACACAAGGACAAAGGCACATCGACATCCAGTCGAGCTTGAGATATCGGTCGCTCGGTAGAGAGCAGTAAATCCTCATCGATTTGAGCAATCTTCGCTCCCCAATGAAGAATCTCAGGAACGCGATCCACTTTAATGATCACGCTGTGTTGTTGACTTGATAAATGAATAAATTGGCTCATACACCCTCTTGATGTTTTCGCAAACATAATGAATAGATTCATTGTGCTAATTTTCACTAGCGATACGACAAAACCCGCCTATAAATGTGATCAATATTAACCTCATACTGACAAGACTGTGCACCACTTCAATTTGTTTTCGGAAACATAAGTGTCGTGTTATGATCACATTAAATTCGTGATATTGGAGTGGTGTTTTTATGTCCATCACCTTTAAAGATGTCGCAAAATTGGCCGGTGTATCAACGCAGACTGTCTCACGTGTCACCAATGGTGCTGACAGTGTCTCCCCTGCCACACGCGATAGAGTCAACGCAGCGATCAAGGCGTTGGGCTACGTGCCCAACAAGGGCGCTCAAATGCTCAGCCGAGCGAAAAGTCATATGGTGGGCGTGGTGTCATTGGATCTCTCGTTGCATGGCGTGGCACTGATTGACAGTGGCATTCGCCAACAGGCGCAACAGTTGGGTTATGGCACCGCACTCTCTGTGGTCAGCCAGACAGACATGGACGCGATGAAAAGCGCCATTCGTGAGCTGATGGCGCAGCAAGTGGACGCCATCATCATCAATGCCCCATTAGATAGTGGCCAAGCGGTGCAGTTGGTCGAGAAGTTCTCGCAGCTTCGCTTAGTCTTTATCGACGTTCCGCCCGATACGCCAGCCCACTCGGTGTGCGCCGCTCACTATGAGGGCGCAAGTCTTGCGGCCCAGCATTTAATTCACTGTGGTCGCGAGCGTTTTGTGCTGATCTCAGGGCCACAAGAATCCACGGCGTCATCCCTACGCTTACAAGGCTGGCAAGACACCCTCTCAAACCATCAAGCGCAAGTAGTGCTGTGTGAAACTGGGAATTGGCAGGCCGAGAGCGGCTATTTGGCCATCAAAACCGCCCTTGCAAGGCGTCTCTCATTCGATGCGGTCTTAGTGGCCAGTGACCAAATGGCGCTGGGCGTTCTCTGCGCCCTCAATGAACATGGTATTCGAGTACCCGATAACGTTTCGGTGGTGGGCTTTGATGGTCAACAAGACAGCGCCTATTTCACCCCTGCCCTCACCACTGTCGAGCAAGACTTTTTCACCATTGGTCAACAAGCGGTCAAGATCGCGATTGAGAGTGACAACAGAGACCCTCACCAGCGCGCCCAGATCACCGTACCTGTTACCCTCATCCAACGAGAGAGTAGCGCGATGAAAGTCGCCCAGCCCTTGGACAAGAATGCGATTGTTGCCAAGTTGGAAGAGATAAAAGCGCTGCTTTGAACGCGGAGAATGACCGGGATCCAACACGTAAAAAAACCGCCTTGCGGCGGCATGGTCAAACTGCGTTCGACAGAGTTGTGAGCGACCATCAAACCAATACTGAGCCTAAATAGAACCTATCCGTTTAGGCTCTGGTACCTTTATTGTTGACAACCGTCCGGGGGGCACTAGTTGTAAGCACGAGCCAAGATACCGTTCCCTTGATATTGGTAAACGTTAGAATTATGGCTGACAAACACCGACTCTCCTGGACGCAGAGTGACGTGTTCATCATTGGCACTGATGACCGCTTCACCCTCAACACAAAATAAGATTTCTGCGCTGCGCAGGTAGATGGATTTCACTTCATCCGTCGCAGACAGAACATCAAAACCGAAATCA
The DNA here is from genome assembly GCF_059834005.1 of Vibrio sp. R12-SW3-ISO1. NCBI lineage: Bacteria > Pseudomonadati > Pseudomonadota > Gammaproteobacteria > Vibrionales > Vibrionaceae > Vibrio > Vibrio sp. R12-SW3-ISO1. Next base: position 49,250 of record NZ_JCBDGK010000006.1, on the reverse strand, counting down.
TCGACAGGAATCGGATAACTCAACTTACCCTCTTTAAGTACGGGCTCCAGCTTAATGTGGCGAGGATCAATGGGCTCAAAACGCGTGTTATCTATCAGCTCTGGAACATCAATGTATTTCGGCGTCAGCCCCGCGCGTAGAACGTTATCAGAGTTTGCCATGATCTCCAGCCCTGTCCCTTGTACATAGGCGTGAGGTGTTTCCGCATGTAAGAACATCGCCTCTCCAGGCGCCAGCTCAACCGTGTTCAACAACAAGGGTGAGAACAAGCCAATGTCATCTTTATAGTGTTGTTTAAAATCCGCAACGTACTGAAATGCTTCACGTGACATAGCGGTTTTTGCAGGGCGCTCAATCGCGGCATACAGCTCTTCAAGAGCAAACTGCTTCGCAGCGCCCTCGAGTGACATAATCGCGCTAAAAAAGCACTTGAGCGAATCGCTATTGGGTTGCTGCTTAAGCTGTGCCAATTCTTGGCTTAGTGACGATATGTTGGCTTCGTTAAACAGCGCGATGATCTCTGCGATAGGACGAAAACCATTCATGGCTTTGTAGAAGGTTAACGCATACACCAACTCCGGCTTGTGATTCGGATCTTTGTAGTTACGGTTTGGCGCATCTAGGGCAATACCCAAGGCGTTTTCTCTCTCAAAGCCCTGTTGTGCTCTCTCTTTGCTCGGGTGGACCTGTATCGACAACGGCGTTTCTGCCGCCAGTACCTTAAACAGATAGGGCAACTCACCAAAACGAGCAGCCGTATAATCTCCAAACATACCTTTGCTGTCTTTCGCGATCACCTCTGACAACAACTCTCCCGTAGCGGCAATTTTAGAACAGCCATTTGGGTGTGCACCCATCCAAATTTCCGCTTGCGGCTCATCGTTAGGGTTCTGAATACCAAACAACTTGGAGATGGCATGTTTACTTCCCCAAGCGTAGTTTTGAATGACGTTTTCTAGTTTAAAAATCGACATGATGCTTCTCACAACAGCTTAACAAGAGCCTGCGAGAACGCAGGCTCATTGGGTTCACGACCGAGTTAAAATTTCACTTGGAACGATTTGGCTTGGCAGGCTTTAAGCGTCGCGAATGATTGCATTTCGACTTCGCGCTCTTTCACTTGCTCATCCAAGCCTGTTTCACGCCATGAACGGACTGGACGCGTGAATGACACGCAGTCTTCTATCTCACCGCTCTCTGCTGGGTTATAGACACGCAGAATTAAGGCATCCTCGTCTTCCGCTTTTTTCAACACACTGAGCACCGCACCTTGTTGAGACTTGCTCAGTAGTGAGTAAGTTAACGGCTTGTCTTGCTCACCCACATTTAACTTCATTGCGTTGTAAGGAATCTTGTTGTAACACTCTATCGGTGTGACGTTATCGCGCGCATGCGCCATGATGTTGGCGTCAATGTGATTGCCCGCAAATCCATACAGCGCGAAATGGCACTCCAACGGTCCACGGGTTTGGGAGTCTGGCGTAGGAATTTTAATGCCTGATGGACGACCAGGACGCAGCAACAGTTCTTCTTTACCCAATACACCCACACCACGAAGCAAGGTGAGCGCGAAAGTATCACGCTGATCGTCACCTTGGCTTGCGATCACTTCAAACTCGCGCAAACCGTTAGTCATGATGACCATACCGCCCGCCTTATTTTCCACAGCAGCGAAGTTCATCAATTGATAAACAGGAACAGGCGCTTCCTTCCAACCTTCTTGCTCCCACACCGACATCGCTGGGTCATTCGTTGGACGAGTAATCAAACCAAACTGGTTGTCAGCCACAACGTGCTCTGACACAAATGGCGTTGGAATCAACACGCGAACTCGATGGTCGTCGGCTTGATTGTCCACCAGCATGCGCACATCAATACGGCGAGAGCCCTGCGCAAGCACCACTTGGCACTGGACATGCACATAGCCATTTTGACCGCTACGAGCCTCTCGTTCTGTCAAATCTGCGGGTACCGCCATGCGAGTTTCGATGGTTGCAACGGACTGGAATCCTTCATGTTTTACCGACGTGTTGGCATCAAACTCATCAGAATAGAGCAACCACTCTTTGCGCGACGGCGAATAATCGTATTCATCACCATCGTCCGAACCATCTTCAATGCGCAGCACTTGATCAAACGTCATGTGCGTTTCTTTATCAAAAATAGTCAGTGTTCCGTTGGCGTTGACTTGGATGCGGTAAAACTCGTTTTCCATCACCTGCGCCTGATCTGGGGTATCCACACCTTTTTGTGTGCCGGTTTGGTTGGCTTCAATATGCAATGTCGTGTAACCCATTGCAGGAACGGCGTGTTTGATTTGAATGTCATATTCGATGAACGGATCGTAGTTGCCGTAATGAACGATTTGACGGTCAATCTTGCCAGGGTCAATCACACGCTGATCTTGGATGTAGTACTCAACCGGTTTGCCTTGGTCATCAAACAAGTTAAACGCATCGGCACGAATCGTAATCGTGGTGTTGATCACTTCATCGCGCTCATAGGGCGACAAGTTGAATAGCGCAAGCTTGTCACACCCTTCGCGCTCAGGCATGTGATCAACGATTTTGCGCTTGTAGAAGTTGATGAGGTTCGACGCCATATCATCCGCGAGAATATAGCGGTTGAGGATTTCCGCATGCACCTTGTCAGAACAACAGCAGCCGATCGAGTCGTGTGCATGGTTCTTCATGCTCTCTTTCCACATCTTTTCAATCAGACCGTGGTGATACTCAAAACCGAGTGTCCATGCGATAGAAGCTAAGGGCTCAAGAATGTTCACAATCTTGTTCTCAACCTGAGCGTGGATCAGTTTAATGTCCATACGCGTCGAAGAAATGGTGCGATGAACACGCATGTACTTTCCATCATTAAACTCGCCTTTGACGGTATCTAGGTTGTCGCGTTCCTCACCAATGCGGTCAAACACCTCCTCAAAGCGGCTCATCATAAATTCGCGCTCAGGGTAGATCTCACGCAGCTTGTCCATCACCTCAAAGATGTCTTTTTGGATCGGCATCTGGTCATGGCCATTGGGTAACAAAATATCTTTGGTGACTGATGGCTTTTCCAATACCGGGAAATATTTATCAAGACGCGCACGCAAACCTGCTTCATCTTGAGGTAAGTATTTACCAATCGCGTAACCTAATGGCAGCACTTGTGCCAGAACTTCAGAACCGTCGTTAGACTGCCATACAAACTCAGTCTTGTTGGTACCATGGCGCTCAGAACAACCACGCCAGAACATGGCGGTGTCAATTCCGAAGCCGTTGTAAATCATAGGCAGTTGTGAGCTCATGGAGAATGAATCGGGCAAGTAGCCAATCTTCATTGGCTCCCCTAACGCCAGACAATCACGCATGCCATACAGCATGTTACGAACGATCGATTCACCCGATACTTGCATCGTGTCGGTTTGCGAATACCAAGGACCAATAATCAGTTTGCCCGCTTCAACAAGAGATTGAACGCGCTGTTTGTTTTCCGGCTTGATTGCGAAGTAGTCTTCCAGTACGGCGGTCTGGCCATCCAGTACGTAATACTTGTACTTGGGATCGCTCTCCAGACGTTGCATGATTTCTTCCATATTGTTGATCAGAAGAATGCGTGACTCTTCGGTGGTGAAATACCACTCGCGATCCCAGTGCATGTGAGGAGTAATATGAACGCGTGATGTAGTCATTTTGTGTACCTTTCGAACTGCATTGCAGTGTTGAATTCGTTGTATACCAAGGGAATAGGTGTGCTAAATGAGGGCACAGTTATCCTGTGCCCTGAGTTATTATTTTTATTTAGAGAGAGTGCGGCTTACTGAGCGACCTGGGCTTCAAATTTGCCCTTTTTTACCGCATGTGCTCGCCACATAAGTAGAGTGATAGTCGAGATGGCTGTACCAATGAGCGCTGCGCCCAACCAGATAGCCGCGGCGGTAAAGCCACCTAATCCCGAATCATGAAGTAAGAACAGTGAGAAGATACCCGCTCCCGGCGTGGAAAGGCCGATCCCCGCCGCACCAATCATCGCGCCTGTCACCACTGAACCCAGTAAGAAGGAGCCAATCACTCGGATAGGATCTTCGATCGCCATAGGAATGGCGCCTTCCGTGATGCCAGCAAGGCCAAGCAGCCAAGTGGATTTGCCCGTTTCTATTTCAAAGTCCTTAAATAGACGCGGAGCAAGAAGCGTAGACGCTGTAACAGTGAACGCCGATACCATTTTGACCGAGCCAAAGATAGCGTATGGGCCATAAACACCATTTGCCATCGCGCCTAGACAGAATGCATAAGCGGCTTTGTTGACCGGCCCGCCTAAGTCAAAGGAGACAAAGCAACCAATGACCGCGCCAAGCAGCAACGCATTAGTACCGGATAAACCGTTCAACCAATCTGTGAGCCCTTGGTTTAACCATGCGACGGGCTTACCAATCACAAACAACATCAAAGAACCCGCAACGAGCGTACCGATGACAGGGTAGAGATAAAAGGTCAAAAAGCCGTTAAATGAAGGGCTGAGACGAATGTTCTCTTTCACCCAGCGCATCACGTAACCTGCAATCAAACCGCCAACGACGCCGCCCAGAAAGCCTGAGCCAATCAAGTTCGCGGCAATACCCGCTGCAAAACCGGGACCGAGAGCGGGTTTATCCGCCAATGAGTAAGCCGTATACGCCGCTAACACAGGCACCATAAGTGTCCCTAGTAGGCCACCGCCCAACTTGCGGTACATCCAAAGCCAAGAATCTTGGGTGGCGTATAAGTCTTGCAAGTCAAAAATTTGCGCGATAAGAACAGCGACAGCAAGGACCGTACCGCCAGCCACAATCAAAGGCACCGCGTAAGAGATACCAGAGAGCAGCGCTTGTTTAAGCTCGGTTTTCAGTGGTATTTTTTTTGGTTTATCGTCGGTCGCGATAGTGCGCTCAGCCCCGATACCTTTTTTACCTGCTTCGACAGCCTGTTGCAAAATACGCTCAGAATGCTTGATAGGCTCTGCCACGGGAACTTCAACACGCGGAATACCGTTGAAACGCTCGATTTCTTTAATGGCGACTTCAGCAGCAAACACGACAGCCGTGGCTTTGTTGAGTTGCTCTGCGGTGAGCCTATCTTCAATGCCATTTGCGCCTTGCTTCTCGACATGTACGTGATAGCCCAACTTCTTACCCGTTTTCTCAAGGTATTCTGCTGCCATGTATGTATGCGCGATGCCCGCAGGACAGGCAGTGACGCAGACAATTGTCGGCGCATTTGTATCCAAGTTGTCTTGTTTTTTAGGTATCTCTTGCTCGTTACTGAGTAGCGTGAGAATTTGTTCTACTGTTGTCGCATTAAGGACCGCTTCACGTGTGTCATCATCGACCAATGTGGTCGTCAGCTCAGTGAGCAAATGCATGTGCGTCGACCCAGCTTCTGCATTAGGAATCGCGATAAGGAAGATCAGATTCACCTCTTCTTCTTCATCTAATCCTTGCCACTTGAGATCCTGTTTTAAGGTCGCGACGGCAAACGCCGCCTCTTTGACCGCATCCGTCTTGCCATGAGGCACAGCTAAGCCTTCACCAAGCGCCGTTGGGCCTTGTTCCTCGCGTGCAAACACCGCTTTGAGAAACTCGTCTTTATCATGCAGCTTGCCTTGTTGGTTTAGTTGTTCAGCAAGCGCTTTTATCGCGTCATCACGACTGTTAAACGTCGTTTGTAGGTTGATCAGCGATGGGTTGGTAAGAGATGTCAAATTCATAACTTTTGTCCCATTGTCTCATTCGTGTATTGTTGTCTGTTCAACAATGAGCCCAATAATACATCTTAAATACAAATGATCCATGATCGAGATCTCATTTGCGCCAATATATGTATTAATGTTGTATTATCAGTAAAGGAATAATTTACAAACAACCACTTGTCATATTGCACTAAATTCGTATGATACCTCTAAAATATAGCGTATTTGGGACTCAGTACAGCAGGTGTTGTCTCAAAGGGTGAGTAGCAAACGAGGTCCACATGGCAAGACTGCCAATGTATCGACAAATCGCAGATGCGATACGAGAAAAGATCCGCTCGGGAGAGTACAAAGTCGGTCAAGCTCTTCCAACTGAAGCACAGCTGAGAGAAGCCTTTTCCGTCAGCCGCGTGACGGTTCGACAAGCGTTAAAACTGCTGGTCGAAAATGAAGAGCTGGAGAGCATTCAAGGCAGTGGCACCTACGTCAAAGAGAACAAAGTTAACTACGACATCTACCAACAGAGTAGCTTTGCAGAGAAGTGGGCGCATTTAGATGGGGTCACTCACAGTGATGTGTTGTCTTTTGAAATTCAAGCCGCATCGCTGACGATGGCTGAACACCTCGACATCAAAGAAGGAGAGCGTATTTTTTATATCAAGCGCGTTCGCTTTCTTGACAACAACCCCATTACCGTCGAAGAGACCTGGATGCCTACCGCCATGTTCCCTGATCTGACCTACCAAGTGATGCAAGGGTCAAAATACGACTATATTGAAAAGCAGAAAGGATTGGTCATTGATCGCAGCGAACAAGAGATCATTCCCGTTTTACCTCCGCAAGATATTGCCGAATTACTGGGCATAAACCCTGCCGACCCCATCATAGAAAAGCGCACACGAGGCTACCTGCTTGGTGATGTCGTGTTTGAGTACAGCCGAAACTACTTTAAGTCGAGTGACTACAAATTTACTTTAGTCGCCAAACGCCATAAAGGTTAAAGCGTTTCACTCGCCAGACTTGAACCAAGGTCGATCTCAACGCGTAGAAGGTCAAAAACCCTCTGCGAGTGATTAATGAATCTATCTCAAGAAATGCAATCCCGAGTCATCGAAATGGCTTGGGAAGACCGAACCCCGTTTGAGGCCATTGAGTGGCAATTTGGTCTCAATGAATCCGCTGTTATTCAGTTGATGCGTCTCCACCTTAAACCACGCAGTTTTAAGCTTTGGAGAGCAAGAGTCAGCGGACGGGCGACCAAACACCTCCAACGCCGAGATCCACGCGTTTCACGGGCCTATTGTCCCACGCAATACAAGCTGAGTTAGCCCAGGCGACACAGACAAGCACCAAACTCATATAGATAAAAAAATACCCACTAGAGCAAATCTCTAGTGGGTACGAATATCATCGCTTTAGCAAGTCAAGGCATTACTCGTAATCAGACGCGTAAGTGTCTTCATAAGAGTGCGAGTAGAACTCAAATAAGTTACCAAACGGGTCTTCTAGGTACACCATTTGCGCTTGCTTAGAATCATCTTCTGGATGGTAACGGTGAATATCCATGCGCACTTTGCCGCCAAACTCTTCTACGCGCTTGATCGCTGGCTCAAACTGCTCTTTAGGGAGTTGAAGACAGAAGTGGAAGATACCTAGGCGAGAGAAATCAACCTTGTGACGCTCTTCACGGTCAACCATTTCAAACAGCTCAACACCGATCCCATCGGTTGTCACTAAGTGAGCAATGTTGAACCCTTTAAAGCCTTCACCAAAGACAGCAATACACATACGACCGATCGCAGATTCGCGCTCTTCGATCACTTTGGTGTTGTTCATCACAATGCGAAGACCGAGTGCTTTCGTATAGAACTCGACCGCTTTGTCCATATCACCCACCATGATACCAACGTGGTTCATTTTCATAACTTTCTCCAAAAACTGATTTATTTGTTGCGTGTTTTGTTTCGATAGAGAGAAGTATAAGGACGACCAAACCAAATGAAAAATTATCGATAATTATAAAAATAATAACGAAAATTTATACACTTGTGTTGTCACGAGAAAAGTGAGTCGAAATGGCCGAAGAAAAACGCACTCTATAGCCTTCTTATGCAGATTTTCATGTCAGTGGTTACCGCTCGTCATGCACCAGGTTACTAAAAGTATACTGATTGCATTCAATCTCTAGGTAACTAATATATACCGGAATAGACTTACAATTAGGTGCCCACTCGTACACCTATTCGCTGTAGGTCTTCAATCACTATGAGTGACGTTTTTATTATCATTGCTGATAAATGACGCGGGGCTGTATGAAAGCAAAAGTTGAAGTTGACCCAAAAGGGCGTAAGAGCGTTGTTGATGCCTGTACCGAACCTTGTGCGATCGAAAAAGGTATGAGGATTTTGGGCTCCAAATGGAAAGGCTCCATCATCTACCATCTCAAAGATGGCCCAGTGAGGTTTAATGATCTGTCCAGAATGTTGGGCGGCGCAAGTAAGAAGATGGTCGATCAGCGTCTAAAAGAGCTAGAAAGTGAAAACATGGTAATACGTCGTGTGCTCAATGAAAAACCCCTGGCAGTCAGCTACGAACTTACTGAGTTTGGGCGCAGTGCGTTATCGATTCTTGATGAATTGAGAAAATGGTCTGAAAGCAACAATGTGCAACTCAAATAATGAATGTTCCGCTTAAATAGCGTGAGTAACCTTCATCGCTTCCCCTTTACAACGTAGCAAGGCAACCTGAACGGTTGCCTTGTTGTATCTCGAACTGGCGGCTCAGTCGTCTAGCGTGCCACGAATAGGGTAATGGTTATCTGGATTGCGAATCCATGCCAAACCTCGAGTCAGTGCTCCAAGTTCTGGCCTGACAAACGGGTTATTGGATAGATCAACCACGTGTAGGTTGCCGTGTTCATTGACAACAAACAACGCCGGCTCTGCAAAGTTATGGTCGGTTTCAGCTTCGGAGCGTGGTAGCGATATGTAAAGCCCTAATGTCTTCATTTGTTGCTCAGTAAGACCGTAGGCGATTGGGAAACTGATATCGAGCTTGTCTAGGTGTTGCTCCAATTGTTGCTTCGAGTCAGCAGAGACAGCCAGAATATCAACGCCCGCCTCACTAAAGGCTTGTTTATAGGTCTCAATTTCATTGAGGTACTTAGTGCAAAGTGGGCAATGTTTACCACGATAGACAAACACCGCTTGCCATGTTGCATCACCTTGAGGCTGGCCTAGCTTGACTGTGGTTCCATCCAGCTTTGTTGCCTCTAATGTAGGAAAAGCGTCACCCGCTTTGAGTTTTTGTGAGTAAGTCATCTCGGCTCCTGGGATTGAAGTCATCACCAACTAGAAAAACGATAAGATACTAAAAGACCAGTTGCAACCAGTATACTTTTAGTAACCTAGCTTTGATTCGTCTGAGCCATTAACTCAGTTAAGATCTGTTTATAACCTTCCACTGGATGCGCACCAGACACCGCATGTTCTCTGTTGAAAATCACCGTTGGCACACTCGATATGCCCAGTTCTTGCCATTGTTTCTCAGTACTGCGGATTGAGTTACGTCGCTGCACATCATCTAGCCAGCGCATTCCTTCTTCAGGATCTAGGCCTACAGTGATGAGCTCTTGCTTGAGAACCTCACGGTCAGAGACATCTTTCTGTTCACTGAAAAATGCGCTAAATAAACGTATTTTTAGCTCAGTCTGCTTGCCTAAGCTCTTGGCGTAATCGAGTAAAAGGTGTGCGTCAAACGTATTCACCATCTTCATGTCATCAAAGTAGTTAAACTTGAAGCCATGTTCAGCGCCAATGCTGGCGATACGAATGCGCGCGTTGTGACTTTCCTCTGCGGTACTGCCATATTTACGAGCAACGTGATCTCGAAGGTTTTCACCGTCAGCAGGCATATCCGGGTTCAACTCAAAAGGCTGCCACTCGATCTCGATGCGATCTTCAATGCCGAGTTGTTTGATCGCCGCTGTTAAATGGTTGTATCCGATGATGCACCACGGACAGACAACATCACTAACAATGTCGAGCTTAATTGTATTATTCATATGGGTCCCCTACTTAAAGCACTGTGCTCATGCGGCAAACAGTGCTTTAAGTTGTGTTTGCTTGTTCTTGACTGAGTTTAACGCTCGCTAGGATGCGTCCACGCAAACTTCTGGAATGGCGCATCGGTTTCAGTATGTGCCAGTGCATTCGTGAAGTTTGAGATAAGCTTAGCAGACAAGCCAGTCAGCACTTCCAGCGCTTGACGTTTGGTAAAACCAGCGTCTAGGAATGCTTGCAGTTTTTCATCACCGATATGACCACGGTTGTCAAGCAGTGCCTTGGTAAAATCATGCAGTACTTGTAGCTTCGCATCAGGGATGGCAGTACCTTCACGTAATGCTTCAATCACCTCATCTGGCATTTTGCCCGCCTTCATCATCCACGTATGACCAGGAACACAGTAGTGACAGTTATTTTCAAAGTTAGCGGTCATAAAGACCACTTGTTGCTCCAATGGACTGAACGTTGTGTTTTTCATAAACAGGTCAAAGACCGTGTTGTATGCTTCGTAGGTAGCCGGGGCTTCAGCAAGAACCGCGTGCAAGTTTGGTAGCATACCGAAGCCTTTTATCGACTGAGCTACCAGTTCTTTAGACTCTTCAGGAGCCGTTTCTGCAGTGTAATAAGTAAATTCAGTACTCATAAAAACCTCCTCAAAAGTGTGCGTCTAAGTGCGCTTCAAAGCGAGCAAAATCGTTCTCAATGTCGGCGTTTTTCATCACGTCGTAGCAAGCAAAAGTTGGCAGTGCAGACATACCAAAGAAGCGGAAGTTGGCGTGCATGTGGAACATCAAGTCATCGACACTACGACCTTGGAACAAGTACTCGCTATCATCATTAAATGACTCTTCTGGTGCATTGAATGTGAAAGACAGCATGTATTTTGTATTGGTACGAGTGCCGCCTGTTCCATAATTTTTCTTTGGCTCTTCCGGCGTTCTACCATCAAAGGCACACAGCGCACCGCCCATCCCCGCCGTGAAGACGTCATCCATGTATTTTTTGAACGACCACGGAATCGTCATCCAGTTGACAGGCGATTGGAGTATTACTCGGTCTGCCCACTCAAAGTTCGCCAGTTGTTCATCCACTACGATGTCATCTTGCATTGTGACAACGCGAACGTCATGACCCTTTGATTCTAACTGGGTGCGAGCTTTCTCTACTAAAGCCGCATTGAGTTTGCCTTCAGAAAATGGAGATGGCTCGTGTGCGTTAATGATTAGAACGTTACTCATGATATTAACCCTTCAATAATTGGCTGTATGACAAAGCGAGCAATAATTTCGCTGTGTTGCGGTTTATTATGGTTACCTACATTTCGAGTGCAATTAGTTAACTTTTAGTAACCACCCTGAAGGTTGATAAAAATTACATTAACTACATGTTTAATATGACTTAAATTTTTTGCATTGGAGCAGACATATGAGGGGAAAGGCGACTCTAGGTTACCTCAAGTAGACGAGCTGAAATTATTGGTGGGTTACCGCGGGTTTAGCATCAGGAGATAAAAGCACTGCTAAAAGAGAGAATAGAAAGAAATGAGTAGTCTGTTATCTTGTGACCAGATGTTCCCCCCGCTTTTAATGATTTATGAGCTGCAACTGTGCAATTTTTCGTCGCTCATTGTTGCCTCGCTCCTTCTCAGGACCTGCAAACAGAATACCTGATCAGCACACCAATAGGCCAAGTCAATCTAATCCGTATTTTGATCTCTTATACTACGAAATTTTCCGTAGCTCGCCCCCAAAATTACACGTCGATTCACACAACAGGCTGATATCATTTGAGTTTCATAACAAATGGCAGAAAAATATACGGAATTCAAAGGCTGAAAAAGTCCGTCTATAGAGCGTTGGCTGACACCTACATAATTGAGATAGGAGTATTATGAAAGAGGATTTCAGAATATATGCCAAAGGCTTGGCATTTACTGGAGGTAGTTTTAGCCTGCGCTCTCTCGATGTACTTATTTCAAATTATCGAAAAATTCTCGATCAATTCATAGCTGTTAGTTTAGGAAAGTCTAAAGCGGATAGACATATACGTGAACAAATTGACTATCAAGTAGAAATTAAAGAAGGTTCTATTGAGCTGTTGGTTGATTTCGTTATGAACAACAAGCAGCTTTTTGCGCCTCTTGCCGACGACGGTGGTTATCAACTATCCAATACAATTGTTTCATTGTACAAAGACGCTATTGCGTTAAGGGATGCTGTTGCAAAAATCTCGGACACAGGATTACAAGTAAAAATTAATATATCTAACTGCTTTAATATTGCCAGTAATAATCACAGTAGTAATGTCAGTTGCAACCTGAATGATGGTTCGATCTTAATTGATCATAAATCATTAAGTGACAAAGAAATTGGTTTCCATATCGTCGACTGTTCGGAGTTGCAAATTGACTTAAACGTTTAAGTTAATCAGCTAACAAGTTACTCAAGTGGCCGTCATGGAGCTTGCTATACTCAAAGTGATAGAATAGTATCACTTTTGTATTCCTTTGGAGCAGCTCTCATGAAAGTAGAACTAGTTACATCACTCAAGCGTCAAGCAACTAAGATCCTCGCAGATCTCCACGACACAAAAGAACCAGTGTTAATTACTGAACATGGTAAGCCATCCGCGTATTTAGTTGATGTTGATGATTACGAGTTTATGCAAAATCGTTTGGCTATTCTGGAGGGTATTGCGCGAGGTGAGCGCGCACTAGCTGACGGCAAAGTGGTGAGTCATGATGAAGCCAAGGACAAAATGTCAAAATGGCTGAAATAATCTGGACTGAGCCAGCGTTATCTGACCTCAATGATATCGCTGAATACATAGCACTTGAAAATGTCGTAGCGGCAAAGCAGTTAGTACAAACGATTTTCTCTAAAGTCGAACGCCTAGAAACTTTCCCTGAATCAGGTCGTATTCCGCCAGAATTAGAACATTTAAGTTATCGTGAAGTTGTCGTTAATCCATGTCGTGTTTTCTATAAACAGGACAGTGACAAAGTCTATATTCTGTTTGTTATGCGCGCTGAGCGAGATTTGCGTAAGTTCCTGTTGAGTAAGCAATAACCTTTGGGGATGAGCGCCATACAAGTGTTTAAGGCTACAAGATACTTTTCCTCATCTGACCTGATAGCTTTGGGCAGATGAGCTAAGAAGGTGTTGTCCAAATACGCGTTAGCCCAATACAACCCGGCATTGAGATAACCGCAGTGATGGAAAGTCAGTGATTTCAGTGCCCTGATCAAGGCTCAATCTATCCGAGTAATAAACGTCTGCTCGTCATCCACAAACGCGACAAAGCCGCCGTGATAGATAAACACTCGGCCACGTCCCTCTACGAGACAAGCGAGCTGCGGGTTCAGATCGTCTTGGTTATCTTGGCTTTGAAAAGTCCCGGTGTCGGTGATAACGCCGCTGAGCCTAGGCAAATAACCGTAGGTGCGCCTAGCTTGATCAATCAAACTCAATTCGCTGGCGGTAGAAAAGCAACGGGGTATCTCACCTGCGTCTTCAATGAATAACGTTTTAAATTCTTCAAAAGCGGTAATCACCAGCCAGTCGATACCGTTTACATGATGGATGAACATAGTGTTTCTCGTTGATTTTGACGCGGGGATCTTATCACTATCAGGGGCAGCACCTCTATACATAGGTGTTCTTGTTTCAGGTGGAGCGTACGCGTGACTCTGATGACATGGCTTTCGAACCAAGAAGAGTCGAACATCGACATCTGCAAATAGTCTTCATCACTTTCACTCCGCCTTCGCCACAAAAATCACCGCAATCCCGCCAAGCACCAAAGCCGAAGCCAATACAGCGCTAAAGGTGATGGACTCACCAAGCCCAATAGAACCGGCGAGAAAGGCGATCACCGGAACGGCGAGTTGTGCGATGGAGGCCTTGAGCACGGTGATCCGTTTGAGCACTTGATACCAAAGGATATAACCCAATCCTGAAGCGGCGATACCCGAGGCAAGCGCCCACATCACGCCCGCAGATGTTAGGGTGACATCCATAAGCAACACCGGGCTCGCGAGCAGTGCGAGGAGGCTGGCGAGAATAAATCCGTGGGTAATCGCAACGGATGCGACACCGCTTTTTTTGCCAAGCACGGTAAACATCGCCCATGCAACGCCAGAGGCCAACATCAAACTCGCTGCGCCAAGGCTCGGTGATTGCGCGGATGGCAGCATCAGAACCACAAAACCTGTCACCGAGGCCAAAATACCGACTTTCTCCAGCTTAGTCAGCGCATTGCCTGAGACTACGTGATAGGCAATTAACGTCATTTGCACCATACCAAACAGCAGTAGCGCGCCCGTCCCTGTGCTGAGTTCGGTATAGGCGTACGAAAAACACACCGCATAGACAAACAGAGCGATAGCAGACCACCAACTGAGGGGCGAACGGAGAAAACCGAGCGACGCCTTACCCTGAAAGTGACCGCGCATAAACAGTAAAAGCGCTAAAGTGATCGCACCGGAGAAGAGACGCAGCAAGGTGAAGCTGCCCGGGTCAATCGCGCCGCTTGCCAAAGCAAGACGACAAAAGAAGGAGTTGGCGGCAAAGGCGATAAGCGCCAAGCACAAGATCAACATGTGGGGCATAATGCGAGAAAATCCAATCTAAGAGGGTATGAGCGTCCGTTACGAGAAGCGCCAGTATACCCCAACGCTTAGCGCGCGCGAGCCAATAAGCCCGCGCGGTTTAGTCGAATCGTTTATGACTCATGCCTTTCGGTTATGGTGGCTTAAATACGCCTGCGCGCACTCTCTGCCCATGTACTTACCCAAGGTTCTTGCGGGTAATGACGTCAGATCAACCACAATCAAACCATCTAAGGCAAAATGAAAAGCAGGGTCAACATTGAAGCACACCAGTTTGCCATTTAGCCCCAGATATTGCCGCAACAGCACCGGCACCCCTACCCCACGCTCCAAGCGCTGCAACACTTTGGACAGTAACGGCAGTTCGGCCAATGAACTGAGCATGTCGGGTCGCCAGAAGGTGTTGCCGCTCTCTTTCAGTGGCGTGGTGGGCCGAACCAGTTTCGCCTTATCTTGGTCGTAATGATGCACCGTCATCACCGATGCGATGAGCTGGCGCGCCACTGGGCTGTAATCATTGCTAATGCTGACAGGCCCAAACAAATGGGTATAACGAGGGTGTCGCGCCACAAACGCTGCAATCCCTTTCCAAAGGAGCAGCAAAGAGTGCAGATTTTTTTGGTATTGCTCGGCGACCACTGAGCGGCCAAGTTCAATCGATTGCCCCAACTGGCTAACAAACGCGTGATCGTACTCGAACAGGCTGCGAGAATAGAGCGCCTCAATGCCGCCTTGCGCGGTGAGCTCATCCACCAAACCGAGTCGATAAGCGCCCACCAACGCGCGATCGCTGCGATGCCACACAAAGAGTTGATGATATTTGGGGTCGAAATCGTCGACATCACAGCCGCGTCCTGAGCCTTCACCGACGGCGCGAAAACTCTCTTCTCGCACTCGCCCGATCTCTTGCATCATGCGCGGCATCCTCGCGGTGGGCACGCAGTAGACCACAAACTCACCCTGTTCGAGCAGTTGAAACTCGCCGAGCGTCGCCATCTCTTGCTCGAGTTCTGCCACGGCAATGGGGGCGATGATCGGCTGCTGGGTACTTTCGGGAGGTCGCCGAGTTGCCGTATTCTCCTCTCGACTGCCCATCAAATAGGTATTCAGCCGCAGATAATGCGTCAGTTGCTGATCATCATCGAAATGTTGCAGTTCAGAAAACGGGATCGGCGCTCCGACTGAAACAGAAATCGTCTGCCCGGATTTATTGAGTAGTTCACGCCCGAGCATGGCCGTTCTCAATAGCGGATGCACACGACCCGCTTGATAGAACCATTTGCTGTTCATACCTTGAATATAAATCGGTACGGTCGTCGCCTTGGCATGGCGGACAAACTTCGCCACCGACTGGCTCCACGCTTTATCGGTGATTTGCTTCGCATCGGCTTGCCATGCCGACACTTCTCCCGCAGGAAAGAGAATCAGCACTCCGCCCTCTTTTAAGTGCTGATTAGCCTCAGCAATCGCGCGCCGATTGGTGGTTCTTGCCCGCTCACCGCCGAACACATCCACGCCGATGAACAGTGAATCGAGCTCTGGTATCCGCTTAAGCAACTCATTGGCCAGCACTTTGACATCTTTGCGTACTTGCGCCACCAGCGAGGCTAAAATAATGCCCTCAATACCGCCAAATGGATGATTCGCGACAATCACCACAGGGCCTTCCTGTGGAATGGACGACACACTGCCGTGATCAACTGAATACTGAGTGCCGATTCTCGCCAGCGCTTCATGCATAAACTCAAAACTGTCTTGTGGCAGCGCCGCTTGTTGATACAAGGCATCCAACTGCGACAAACCGGTCGCCCATTCAAGCGCTCTTTCGCCAACACCGAACGGGGTTTTACGTGGTAAACGAAATGGACTGGCGTACATAATCACATCCTCTTGATTAACAAACGTGGCGCGTCAACTCGCCGCTGGTCTATTGAGCAATCAAACCTGGCCAGTTTTGGTCGGCTTGTTGAATGTGCAGAGTGCGCGCGCTGTCCCATCGCCCTTTAATGTCCGCGTTGTAATTGAGGTACAACTTGCCGTCGACAATCGCCCACTGCTCAGGATCGGAAGGGGCAAAGTCGCTCTTCTCAGACACCGCCCAAGCACAGTAGCCACCATACTGCGGAGCGTACTTTTCCGGCTCTGCTTCAAACATCGCTAAGTGCTCAGCGGATGAGAACAGCCACTGCGCGCCTTGGTATTCGGTTGTCCATTGGCTGTCACCTTTGACCGCTTGGCCTTGAGTGAAATACGCCACGGTATCGTAGCCGCTGACCGCCTTATTACTAAAAAATGAGGTGGAGATAAGATCCGCCGCGTTGGCGGAGACGCTAACCAAAAGCAGCGCAAATAAACGTAGTAGATTCATGTCATGACTCCTTGATACTGGTGGGTAGGTCAATACGGGTTGGCACGCGGTAGTGGCGTGCATTTGGGGATACATCGGCCAAAGGGCCTGCGTCGATCGCTTGATAGCCCATGATTTTGTCGGTGGGACTGACATGGACGGTCGTAATACTGACGGTGCGCGCGTCCTCTCTGGCCATCAATGGCGAGAGATGAGGCCGCTGGGTATCGTGTCGGGTATGAAAACGCTCACCGAGCGTGTCATCATTCGACTGAGAGGCCAAGTCAGCAAACAGGCTAGTGCGATAGTCAAGCGCGTCATAAAAGAACCGACCGGACGAGACAATCGGCGCCACCGCACGATGATGACTGAGCGCTTGGCCATCCCATGTCCACATTACGGTTTCATTCGCGTTGCGACGAGTATCGAACGAGACCACAGTAAACGGGGCATAGTGGCTCAAGTTCAGCGCCAGCATTCTTCTGTCCACTTCTTGACTCGATACACTGCTGGCAAGCTGCTTAACGATTTGCCCACGACTTGTCAGTGGTCCTTGGGGCATCTGCCCTTGGTAGAAGTTGAGCAGACACACAGTCACGCCATACTCATTGGTCGCGATCCAACTGCCACCGCCTTCTGGATCAAGTGGCATCAGACAGTTAACCTCCTCCAACTGCATGGCTTGTGGCTCAGTGGCGGGCTGACGAGTTCGCTGCTCATCGCGGTTGAAGTAGACGCGGTAATGACTCACGCCGTGATAGGTCCAAGATAAGGTGCACATATTATTGAGCCCTCTGATAAGTCGCGGTCGCCGGAGCCACGCCAAAACCCGATTCCACCTCGATGCCGCGCAGTGACGCCACCACTTTCGCCATCGCAAAGTGATGAGTGGCGTGCAACGCAGCAAAGGTAATCTCGCGTGCCAAGGTGGATTCCACCTCTTCGACTTGACGCTGAGACATCATCACTTCCGATTCCACACTCACTCGCACTTCGAGTGCATCTGGCGGCAGTTGGCATAGCCAATCCACCAGCTGCGCTATCTCTCGCTCGGCCACGCGGCAATCTCGCTCAACGGGATGGCCGCGCCGACGCACGTTGTAATCAATTTTGTTCATGTCGCTGTTTGGTGTTGCTTGGTCTTGTCCCTGTGCATGGCGAATGGCATGAAACAGATCCAACCAATGGCGAAAATGCTCACCAATCGAGCTCGATACATGGGGCGCAGCTAATGCAACGTAGTCGTCATTGCCAAGCACACTGAGAAACCGTTGACCTTGGTGCAAGGTTTCAATGCCGCCTAGCACCGCGCCAGAGAGGGTCGCCCTATGTTTATCGCTGAGCGTCGCTCTCGCGGTGAGAGTGGGTGAAGAGGTCATCGCTTTTTTCATCATCATTCCTTTGATCAATCCGTCATGGGGTAGCGCTGCGTTAAAGCTTTCTCCTCTCGCCAAGCGTTGAATAACGCCGCCAGAGAAGGTGTGTTCACCCCGCGTTGCTTATGCTGAGAGCCAATTCGGTACAACAAGCGGTACTGTGTCAGTAAGGTGCTGAAGATGTGCAGCAATGGGGTATCGCTATCCCAGATGTGCGCGGCTTCACTGCTCGCACCATTGATTTCCAAAATATCAAAGCGCTTGCCCTGCATCAGCGCGGTGATGCTGTCGAACTTGACGTCAAGACGGCCGTAGTGAAATCCTTCAAACTCACCCAGCACGTGATCGAGCGTCGCTTCCAATTCTGGTGTGATAAAGGCGTTGCCGTTGCGAAAAATCGCGCCGCGAGAATGACTGCCCGCAAACGCCAACGGATACTCTTCCCCCTGTTCCACCACACTCTCTAACTTGGCCTCATGACGCGGTAAATAGAGGTGTTGCAGTCGCCCAGCGCGCGGGCAGCGAGCGATCAATTCTCTAAGCGTCGAAACGCCATCGCCTTCCACAAAAGGGGAGTATTTGAGTGTCATCGAGATGACTCTGCCGCGCCTTTCCCCCGGCTGGCGCACGTAAAACAGCCCGGCTTCTGCGCGGTAGCGGGATTTTTGTTGCAAAAGAAAACGGCCACCGGCAGGAAAATGCGCTAAGTAACGCGCCAAATCGTCTGAGCCGTTGATGAGTTTGACCCCAGCGCCGCGACAACCCAAATCAGGCTTGGCCACCAGCGGGAAATCGAGCCCGGCATCATGCAGCGCCATCATCGCGTTATTGAGAGCTTCGGAGCTTGACGAGTCACCCACCTCGACAGTGATGTAGGGCAAAATCCATTGGCGGGTTTTCCCTCCGGCACTGGCGAAAATGTCGCTTTTTGACTCGCCCACCATGCCGCTTAACTTGATGGCAGGGTTAGCGATAAGTGGCAATGCCCAATCCAGATGCCTTGCGCTGAGGAGCGCGCTTTGCACCACAACCGGCGCATAAAAAAACCACGCAGGCAGAAACTCAAACGGCGAAATCACTCTTTTTGGCTTGCTCAGTACAGGCATCCCTGCATTGACCTTCCCTTGCGGGATCACTTCCACATCACGATTGTGCATTCTGTTCACTTCTCCAATACTGTTGCGCGACGCGGTTTAATGCCCACAGCGCAAGTAATCCTACAGGTATCATCAACCAGCGAGTCCAGGCATCCTCACTGCCTATCCAACCGCCCACTTGGTAGAACGAGGCAAAGATCAGTGCCGTCCACATGGCTGTGGCGATAAGAACGGCCAAAAGAAACACCGGCAACGCTATGCCTAAAAAACCACTGACGGTGTAACTCACGCTGCGCATTCCCGGTACAAAGCGGACGATGAACAAGGTTACAAAAGCATTGGCATTGAGCGTTTTACACAGCCGACGGGCTCTATGATGTCGAAAACAGCGAACCTTCAACCAACCGATGCGCTGTGCTAATCGCCCGAGGCCATAGAGCGCCAAATCGCCGCTGGCAATACCGATAAAGATCGCCAGCAGCGCCCACTCCACCGCCATCACTTGATTGACCGACAAGGTCGCTGCCGTCACCAAAGCGAGATCTTCGAGCAAATAGGAAAGGAGGATCAGCGCGATCATCATCCACCCCACTGAATGGGGATGAGACAAAATCCAAGCGTTGAGTGTGTGTGCCATGTCCATCTGCCTTCTCCGCTCCCTGATAACCACCGCCACTAACGGGGGAGAATCACAGTGAAAAGGACTGTAAACCCCGCGATGCAGCGATGCCTTATTGAACAAGATAGGGAATAGACGAAGAAAATTTCATGACAGGGCAGATTTGTGTCGGACAAGAAGCATCGACCTCTTAGTCAGACTTGCCGCCATCGATAGGAAATGGCACCATCCCTTGCGGTTTACAGGCGTTCGTAAAGTAGAGGAATGAGTATGGGTTATTGGTATCTAACCATTGCGATTGTGGCAGAAGTGATCGCGACGGGCGCGCTGAAAGCTTCAGACGGGTTTTCCAAGCTCACGCCCAGTCTCTTGGTCGTGGTGGGGTACGGCGTGGCATTCTATTTTCTCGCCATGGTATTGAAGACCATTCCCGTAGGCATTGCGTATGCGATTTGGTCGGGGCTCGGCATTGTGTTGATCACCGCTGTCGGTGCAGTGGCGTTCGGTCAAAAGCTCGATTGGGCGGCAGTGATTGGCATGTTATTGATCATCAGTGGCGTGATTGTGATGAACGTCTTTTCTCAATCGGTCGGTCATTAAAGGGTAGTGATTGACTCAGTCAGGCAAAAATGTGTCAAACAAAAATAGAAAGGTGTGGTTTTGAGGCCACACCTTTTTGTTTATCTATTGGTATTTTAGCTGCGCTTATCGCAGGCGAATTACGCCAGTTTCAACTCGTGTTGCTGACGATAGAGCACCATATCTTCAATGGTCAGAACTGGCATCGAGTGCAATTTCCCAAACGCGACAATCTCCGGCGTTTTACACATGGTGCCATCCGGGTTCATCACCTCACACAATACGCCAGCAGGTTGCAGACCCGCCATTTGCATTAAGTCGATGGTGCCTTCAGTATGGCCGCGACGGGTCATCACCCCACCTTTGCGCGCGCGCAGCGGAAATACGTGTCCTGGGCGCGCTAAATCGTCAGGCTTCGCATTAGGGTTTGCAGCGGTTTTGATGGTGGTGACGCGATCTTGCGCCGACACGCCCGTCGTCACGCCCACTTTGGCCTCAATAGAGACGGTAAACGCGGTTTGATTGGCACTATTGTTGTTTTCAACCATCGGAGGCAGGGCCAATTTATCGGCTTGATCTTCGGTCAAACACAAGCAAACAATACCGCTGCATTCGCGGATCATCAGCGCCATCTGCGCATCCGTTAGGTGCTCAACCGAGTAAATGATATCCCCTTCGTTTTCACGATCTTCATCATCGAGTAGCAACACACCTCGACCTTCACGTAAAGCCGTCAATGCGCGTTCAACGCGGGTAATTGGGTCGCCGAATTCGGCAAGTAGTGATGACTGATTCATGGTTAACTCCTAAATTTCACCAGAATCAGGGCATAGAAGAGTTCTAGCGTCAGCGCCAGATAAACGAAATCGCCCCCACGACGGTGGCGGCTTGGTTTCATTCTCTCTCATCCGGACTGTAACCGTCGGCTCTGGCTTCTCACCAGATCTGCTGACCTCGACGTATCGAGCGCTCGCGGGCTCACCCTTTCGGGCATACCGCCGGTGGGGAATTTCGCCCCGCCCTGAGAATAAAGTAATCGCTGCTTGTGCAGCGCGCTGATTGTAGCGCGGCAATTGATAAATGCCAACGCTCCACACAGGGTTTGCGCTAAGATAACGTCATACACCCTGCAAGGAGCACAGCATGCCTCAACACGAGAAACTCAATTACGTCGAATTAGCCGCCCACGATCTTGAAGCCACCAAGGCCTTTTTTAGCCAAGCGTTTGATTGGCGCTTCACCGATTACGGCCCAGACTACACGGCGTTTGCCGACCAAGGGCTCGACGGGGGATTTTTCAGAGCCGACGCCAAGAGCCAGACCGCCTCCGGCGGCGCACTGTTGGTGTTCTATAGCCAAGACATCGAAACAACACTGGCCAAAGTGATCGCCAGTGGCGGCGATGTCATCAAACCCATTTTCGATTTCCCCGGGGGCTGTCGATTCCACTTTCTAGAGCCCAGTGGCAATGAGTTTGCGGTGTGGTCTGAGGGCCGATAAACAGCAAAGCCCTCACGAGGAGGGCTTTGTCATCAATCACACTGGCGGATTAGAACGTCACGTTTAGACCAATAAAGTGAATACGGCCGTCGAAGGTGCCTTTCATGTTGATAGTTTTATCATCGACAACCAAATCTCGATTAAGATCTACGTTACCCAAATCGGCGTACTCGTAGAACATATCAAAGGTGTACCCGTTCCACTCGGTTGCTGCGCCAACTGAGTAGCGCCATTGCTCGCCCACTGGTACATCAAACCATTGTAGTGACGTATCGTTTTGCGGTGAGCTTTCGTAAGAGATACCCGCTTTTAGACGCCAGTCCGCGTTAAGGCGGTAATCCGCACCCAATGCTAGTTTCCAAACGTCGCTCCAATCGCGTTCAATTGAAGCATCAAATGGATTACCTCCAACCGTTAAATCCAGTGGTAGCTCCTTCCAATCGCTCCATCGATGCCATTGTGCACTGGCCAACAGGTTTAAGTCCGAATTAACGCCCCAACGAGCACTGAGGTCATAAATAGCAGGGAGCGATACTTCCGTAGACGCACTAGTAATTCGGTCACCATTTAGAGCACCATTAACTCTAGCATCTAGCTTATGCTTTACTTTTGAGCGGTAGCTAAAGCCAAAATCCAGGTCGTCATTGTGACGGTACATTGCACCAAACGTCAGGCCCATCGCCCAATCCGTTTCTTCCTCGATAGACATAATTAGCGTGTCTTGCTCAAACGACACATAGTTGATTTGAGCGCCTGCGCCCACAGACCACTGCTCATCAATTTGGTAAGAGAGCGTTGGGTTAACCTGAAGTAGCATCAATGTGGTGCTTTCTAGAAACGGAGCACCTGCCCATTGCTTACCGTAATCAAGGCTTGAGCCGCCTGCAGCGCCAAAGCCAATACCAAAGTGCATCTCATCTGTGATTTGACGAGCGTGGAAAACTGCCAGTGCAGGTTGCGTAGTCTGAGAAGAACCATCAAAAGCAGAATGACGATCAGAGTTGTAATTCAACTTAAGATCAAACCCCATCGCATTCACTGTCGTCTTGCTCTCGCCCATAAATGACATCGTCGCTGGGTTGGTCCAGATTGCCGCAGCAGAGCCAGTGTAAACACCGTCACCTGCGCCTGTGGTACCTGCATTCGCCACCACGGCTTCTTGAAGTAGAATACCGCTGGCACTTGCCATCGCAGAGGACAACGCCACTGCCGTCATAAATGGCCATTTCATTGAACGAGCAATTGAGTTGGGTTTGAACATAAAAAAGTCTCACTGAAAGTGTGCAATTTAAAAACTGCCACCAGTGTAGAGAGAGTTCCCCTTTTTTTCGGAATACCGATTATTCCAACCCTTGCTGTGACGCTTATCACGCACTGGTTGATTGAATCCGCCTTGGTGTATACTGCGCTTCACCCATTAACACCTTGATCGTTATCATCTTATGAACAAGCAACCTATCAACAAAAGTCTACTCACCAACCTCATCGCCCTTGCACTGCTTGCTGGCGGGATTCAATCCGGCCATCAGATCGCGTTTTATGCAGGTCTGTTTGCCTTTTCAGGCGCCATTACCAACTGGTTAGCTGTCCACATGTTGTTTGAAAAGGTGCCGGGGCTGTATGGCTCGGGTGTAATACCTGCGCGTTTTGAAGAGTTTAAAGCCGCCATCAAGCAGCTGATGATGAGTCAGTTCTTTACCGATGAAAACATCGACAAGTTCCTCAACAAAGAGATGGCCGGTGAGCACACGCTCAATCTGCAACCTGTGATTGAAAGCATCGACTTTAACCCTACGTTCGATTCTTTGGTTGAGGTGATCGCCAATTCATCCTTCGGCGGCATGTTGGCGATGTTTGGCGGCAGTGACGCGCTGGCACCACTTAAGCAGCCTTTCGTTGAAAAAATGCAGCAATCGGTGATTGAAATCAGTCAGAGCGATAACGTCAAGCAAGCGATCAAAGCGCAGCTTGAAGCGCCTGCCATGATGGATGAGATAAAACAGAACATTGAACAAATCATCGATCAACGCTTGAACGAATTGACACCTGCGCTAGTCAAAGAGATGGTGCAAACCATAATCAAACAGCACCTAGGCTGGTTGGTGGTGTGGGGCGGTGTATTTGGCGGCTTGATTGGTGTGGTGTCGTCGTTTTTTGCCTAACTGACACGCCTTTCTACTCCCTATATTGAGCGCCAGCAACACTGGCGCTTTTTTGATCC
Organism: Vibrio sp. R12-SW3-ISO1; assembly: GCF_059834005.1. Lineage (NCBI taxonomy): Bacteria > Pseudomonadati > Pseudomonadota > Gammaproteobacteria > Vibrionales > Vibrionaceae > Vibrio > Vibrio sp. R12-SW3-ISO1. Next base: position 25,117 of record NZ_JCBDGK010000006.1, on the reverse strand, counting down.
TCAGTTATTTTGCGTGGAGGCTTGGGCTGGATTTGAAGCGCCAACGCTAGTGCTGCCCAGACTCCCTTCGCAGCGAAGTCAGCATCACACTGAGCAAAATTAACCCCGCGCCGAGACTTTGCGCGAAGGTAAACGTCTCTTGCAGCCACAACATGGCAAACAGAGCACCGAAAAGTGGCTCGCTGCCCATCAACAGCGCAACTCGTGTCGGAGAGGTGCGGCGCACCGCGTAATTCTGTACATAGAAAGCAAAGAGAGTGCAAAACGCGACCAAATACAGCAACGTTACCCAGAAGGTGGATTCAGTGGGCAGGTGCCATTGAGATTGGGGCAACGTGCTCAAGACCAAGATAGCGGCAACGCCAGCAACAACCGTTGATTGAATCGCGGTGAGTGTGGTGGTCGTCACGGCGCGACCGAGGCTGAATCGCTTGGTGGTGGTCACCATCAGTGCCCGTAGCAGCGCCGCAAGTAGAATCAGATAATCCCCCAGCGTGAAATCGACACGCGCCCCATCGCTACCGGTCAGCAGCAGTACGCCAACCACGCTAGCGACACACAACAATACCAAAGACCAGGCGACCTTCTTGCGGTTCACCAACACTTCAGCCAGCGCAGTGAATAATACGCAAAGACTGATTAAAAACGCCGCGTTCGACGCTGTGGTATGCGCAACGCCAAACACTTCACACAGGAAAATAGCACTTAAAATCACTCCAGTTGGCAGCGCAACGACCCAATCTTTGTTGAGCCCTGCTTTGAAATCTCTCACCACCAATGGCAACAACACCAAGGCGGTGATGGAAAAACGTAACGTAATGAACATTAACGCCGAGGTGTAAAACAGCGCACTTTTAGTTAACCCATAGCTGGTGCCCCAAAAGATCGCCACCAGCAGCAGTAATCCTTCGGTAATGGGTAGCCGCTGTGCGAGCGGCAGAGTTTGCGTTCCTTGCATCATTTTCTCCCAGAGTGGTTGACCCTCCCAGTATCCACAAGTAACTTAACTGAAACAATTGGTCGATTTTGCAAAGGATAATTGCGCCATGGACACGAATAAACTTATCCCCTTACTGGCTGAAATGGCGGTGTTTGTTACTGTGGTGGAAGAAGGAAGCTTCGCCAATGCGGCGGTGAAATTGGGTGTGGCGCCCTCATCGGTCAGCCGCTCACTGCGGCGCCTTGAGACAGCGCTGAAAGAGCAGCTCTTGGAGCGCACCACGCGTCAGATGCGATTAACCGCCACTGGGCAAGAGGTCTTCCACCTTTGTCAAACCATGCTAGGGCAAGCCAAACTTGCGGTGAGCGCAGCACACGCCAACAAAGAGGCGATCGCAGGGCCGCTTCGCGTTGCCGTGCCGAAAGCGCTTGCCAAGCAAGTCCTTATGTCACCCATATTGACGTTTGCTAAGCAGTACCCCAACGTCAATCTGACCCTTAAAGTGGAAGACCGCTATCTCGATCCCATTCATGACGATGTCGATGTGGTCATCCACATCACACCGAATCCTGTCGAAGGTTTAGTCGCGGTAACGCTTGCCCCTTGCCAACTGTTACTGTGCGCCAGCCCAGAGTATCTAGCGAAGCATGGTACGCCCGCACACCCCAATGATCTGCGCCATCATCAATGTCTCTGTTTGGGTGAATCCCCCAAAGATCGCATCTGGCGGATGACTCAAGGAACACAAACGGTGGCTGTCCCTGTCAGCGGTCATCTTGCCGTGAATCACAGTGAGATCCGTCGCCAAGCCGTACTCGAAGGGCTGGGTATTTCGCTGTTCCCTGAATTTGTGGTCAGAACTGAGTGCCAACAAGGCGTTTTACAACCTATTTTGGGCGAGTGGCAATTAGCGGGCAGCTACCAAGGTCATATCGTCGCCCAATATCCGCAATCGCCCTTTATCCCTTCTCAGGTCAAAGCGTTCGTCGCGCACCTGAAATCAGCGCTCGCGCTCTGATCAGCGAGTCAATAACAAGGTAAAGGTGAAATACCATTCCAAAAATTAGGGATATAGAGGTTCACAAATGTGAGATCTTCACAGAAATTTCACATTAAGGTGGCATTTGTAGTGTGAATTGTATCACTCTTCACGTATGCTTAACTTGCTCATAAAAGTGCATATACAAGGAGAGTGCTATGAAGCGAATGGGAGTATTAGCCATGGCGATACTAGTGGCAACCAATGCCACTGCGTCAGAGCCCAAACCCGCGACACAGGCAACGATTGATGCGAACAACCAACTCAAGCAAAGTCTGCCATTCAGTGACACCAAAGATTTCGATAACGCGCAAAAAGGGCTTATCGCGACTCAGGATGTCGTTACCATTAAAAACCAAAACGGCGATGTTGTTTGGGATTTAGAAGCCTACAAAAAGTACATCGGCCTTGATAAGCCATCACCCGATACCGTCAACCCAAGTTTGTGGCGTAATGCGCAATTAAACATGATCAACGGCCTGTTTAAGGTCACCGATGGTATTTACCAAGTTCGCGGCTACGATTTGTCGAACATCACCTTTATTCAAGGGGATACAGGCTGGATCGTATTCGACCCACTCATCTCTCAAGAAACCGCAAAAGCGGCACTCGACTTCATTAACAGTGAACTCGGCGAGCGTCCTGTTGTGGGTGTCTTCTACAGCCACAGCCACATTGACCACTTTGGTGGGGTGCGCGGTATCGTCGATGAGCAAGATGTCATCGATGGAAAAGTGACCATTATGGCCTCCCCTGGCTTTACCGAGCATGCCGTATCTGAAAACGTGATTGCAGGTAATGCGATGGGTCGACGCGCAGTGTACATGTATGGCGCCCTGCTTCCACGTAACGAAAAAGGCGGCGTCAACGGTGGCTTGGGTCAAACCACGTCAACCGGTCTTGCGACCATGATTGCCCCAACCGACACCATTGAGAAAACCGGTGACGAACGCGTGGTCGATGGCGTGAAAATGGTCTTCCAATACACGCCAGGCACAGAAGCACCGACTGAGATGAACGTCTGGTTCCCTCAGAAAAAAGCGTTGTGGATGGCGGAAAACACCACCAACACCATGCACAACATTCTTACACTCCGTGGCGCTCAAGTTCGTGATGCGCTGAAATGGTCAAGCTACTTGCAAGAGACCATTGAACTATGGGGTGATGATGTCGAAGTGAAATTCCAAAGTCACCACTGGCCAATGTGGGGCCAAGGCGACATCGTCAAATACTTTAAGAAACAGCGTGATATGTACAAGTACACGCATGACCAAACGGTCCGTTTGATGAACCAAGGTTATGTGGGTTCTGAGATTTCTGAAATTATCCAGTTCCCAGAGGAAATCGATAAGACTTGGAGCAACCGCGGTTACTACGGCACCCTACGCCATAACAGCCGTGCGGTTTATCAACGTTACATGGGCTGGTACACCGGTAACCCATCGGATCTGAACAACCTGCCGCCAACCAATGCTGCTGTGAAGTACGTTGAGTACATGGGCGGCGAACGCGAAGCGATCAAAAAAGCACAAGCCGACTTTGACGCGGGTAACTATCGCTGGGTCGCGGAAGTGATGAAACACGTGGTGTTTGCTAATCCACAGAGCAAAAACGGTAAAGCACTCCTTGCTGATGCCTATGAGCAGTTGGGTTACCAAGCGGAATCTGGCCCTTGGCGTTCTGTCTACTTGCAAGGCGCTTACGAGCTGCGTAACGGCACACCAAGTGCGGGCGGTACCAACACTGCATCGCCAGATATTATCAAGAACATGCCACCAGAAATGCTGTTTGATTATCTCGCGGTACGTTTGTTACCAGAAAAAGCGGCTGGGAAGAACTACGCCATCAACATTAACTTCACTGACCTAGATGAGAAGTACACCTTGTACGTTGAGAACTCTGTGCTCAATCACACTCATAAGCAAGCAGAGAAGCCGGATGTGGCGTTGACGCTGACCAAAGCGACACTGGATGACGTCCAATTGGGTAACATCACTCTTGAGCAAGCCATTGCTGATGGTTCTATCACGCTCGACGGTGACGGCGATGTGTTCAAAGACTTTGTCGGTATGCTTGATACCTTCAACTTCTGGTTCAACATTGTGACACCTTAAGGAGGCGTTATGATGAAACAGGTCGCGACGTTGCTCACCTGCTCAGTCATCACGCTGGCAAGCCCAATCAGTTGGGCTTGCTCTTACGATGGGTTGTTCAGCAACCCATTTAGTGAGAGCTATCCTGGGGCACTGGATGTCTCCATCGCCACGCAAAAAGCGTTACGTGCACAGTCTATCCAATTGCCTGAAAAGCTTGATGGCGCCCAAGGTCTAAGACGCGCCAGTTGGTGGCTCAATCTGATGGTCGACATCTACCCAGAGTTACCGTCTGGTACGTATGTGTATCTGGTCGACAGACAGTTGTGGTCGCAGCGCAGTGAGCAAAGCATGGTCGTCCATGTCACGCCACCACCGCAGGGTGTTAACGTTGTTCAGTTAAGCGAAGCCGCTTTACATAACTTGATTTCTAACCAGATCTCGCTTGAGCAAGCGCGTGAATTAGGCTTGCTGACCGAAAGCTAAGCAACGCCCTATCAATAATAAAAAGCCACACTCTAGGGTGTGGCACAAACAAAAAGTAAGGCAGTGGATTATTCACTTTTTGCACTGACCAGTCGCCAATCCGGCAACCGAAATTCTTCAATTCATTTCAACTCGATTTTGCCTAGCGGGCTATTTTTGACCCTCTCAACCATGGGCTTTACGTCCTAATCAATAGGTCTCAAATACACCCTGATTGTAGTCGCGTACTGCTTGTTCAATCTCTGCCATGCTGTTCATCACAAAGGGACCATAATGCACGACCGGTTCGTTGATGGGCTCGCCGACGAACAACAAAACGCCAGAATCTTTGTTGGCGATCAAGGATGCCGAGTCGCCAAGAGTCAACAGAGCCATTTCACCTTGGTTTACGCACTGGCCACCCAATTGGATCTCTCCTTGATAGACAAACAGCATCATATTGTGATGTGCCGGTGTGCCAATGGTGACCTGCTGACCAGCTTGGGTGCGCCAGTCTGTCACGGACAGGGGTACACCCGTATCGGTCAGTGGCCCTCGCTGCACCTCATCGTCAATCTCAATCTCACCCGCTAAGATACGAAACAGACCTGAATCCTTGCCGACATACTCGGTAATGGTTTCTGGCTGAAAATCAAAGTACTTGGCAGGCTGCATTTTGCTTTTGGCGGGCTGGTTGATCCAGATTTGAAAACCATGCAGATCGTCCTCTTCCATAATCGGCATCTCACTGTGGATCACACCACGGCCTGCGGCCATCCACTGAGCACCACCACTGCGTAGCTCTCCAACGTTGCCCATGTGGTCACGGTGCTGGAAGTGCCCTTTCATCATGTAAGTCAGGGTTTCAATACCACGGTGCGGATGAGGTGGAAACCCACCGACATAATCGGCTTTTTGATCAGATTTCAGTTCATCCATCATCAAAAATGGAGAAAATGCCGTGTTGTTAAATCCAGCGACACGCTGAATTTTCACACCATCGCCGTCAGAGGTGGCGTGGGCAGGGATCAGTTGGCGAATTTGTCGTTGGGTGGTCATCACAGGTCTCCTGTTAGGCAATGAAAACAGTGTATCGCCTCTTATCATTAAAGAAGACTCGGTCAGGTTGAGCTAGATATTCGAAATTTTTGAATAATGAGATCTCTCTCGCCACTGCCATCGCAATAAGTCGTTACTATCCAGCTAGTTAACATGGAGATCACCCGATATGAGTCTTCGATTCTGCCCGCAATGTCAGTGTGAAACCGAGCACACAGAGTGCATCAAGCAAAAGCCCTCGCCGTATGGAAAAAGCCGAAAAGAAACCGTAAAAGCCTTTTTCTCTGGCTTTTTTAGCGGTATGGTCGTGGGCCCGGCGTTGGCCTCATTAGAATTGATTGATCGTTACGAGCAGTGCCAAACGTGCGGGCATCTGACACTTGATAACCACGGAGAAGAATTTAAGTAGCCACAACAGCCTCAGCGCTGTCGGTTCACTGTATTGTCATGTTAGTTATATCCAATACCGTCACCTTGAGTGACTGGGAAATCCAATTAACCGCCATTCGCGCTCAAGGCTCTGGCGGCCAGAACGTGAATAAGGTGTCATCGGCCATTCACTTGCAGTTTGACATCCAACGCTCTACCTTGCCCGATGTCTACAAACAGCGCCTGTTGGCGCTTTCGGACTCTCGCATTTCAAAAGAGGGCGTGATTACCATTAAGGCACAGCAGTATCGCACCCAAGAACAAAATCGTGAGGATGCCCTGACCCGCCTAGCCGACCTGATCCGCAGCGCGATGGTGGTACAAAAGAAACGCCGCCCAACCAAACCGACTCGCGCCTCCAAAGAGCGTCGTCTGAAAGCCAAAGGCATCAAGGCCAGTACCAAGGCGCTACGCGGCAAGCCCTCGTTCTAGTGCACCGTAACGGCGCTTATCCAAACAGTTAATCGGAGAAAGACAGGCCTGCAGATCAAAAAAGCTCCACGCATGACATGGAGCTTAGGTCTACCCAAGTCGGAGCAACACGCAATACCATTCGCTCACGTCATCAGGGATGGGCGGCTTTATTTATGAAGTTGTTGGAATAAATCGTCTTTCATTTGCGCGCGACGCAGTTTGAGAGTGTGCATTTCTTCGTCGCTGATAGGAGAGTCTCGAAGTTCGAGGGTACGTATTTGTTTGTCGATGGCGTTGTATTCTTTCATCTGGTCGTTGAAGTTTAGGTCGGTTTCTGCGAGCGATAAAATGTCATCCTTATGCTCTGGAAACTCTTTAAGTAGAGAATGGTCTTCACCTAGCATATTTGCACCTCGTCCTGTCGGTTGTGTTGTACGTTTTTTAACCTTAGCACCTCTTGCCGATCAGAAATGGGACATTCATCGATTTGTCAGGATCCGATCCATTATCACTCGGTGATGAACCCGGGTTTAACCGCAAGACGCCTTGTTAGTAGAGTTGATGATCTTTCAGTGGCACCTCGAGTGCATTGGTCGACCCTTTCTCAGGTCCCCCCACCATCTCATCATACGCACTCTCGTGTCTGAGAACCTGCTGCGTCGCATTGAGTTTTCGACAGCGCTTTTGCATCTCCACTAATGAGTGCGTCACTAAGCGCTTGCCAGTGTTGTCCATCACAGAGTATCGCTCGCCATCCACTTCGACACTGGCCTGATAAAGTGCCAGATCCAGTGAGTGAATAATCAGTTTATCGAGATAAAAAAATTGCTCCAACTTGCTCAATGGCATCTCCATGTCCACCTCTCTTACCGACTTTACTTATATGCAATCAAACCAGTCTTTACGTCGGCCAAGAGAAAAAGTTCAGCTTAGAAAAATTTAAAAAATAATCCTGATCGGTGCCAAACTTCACACGTACCAACCAGCGAATCCAACACAACACAGGGACATTCGTTATGATTCGCAAAACACTAATGACGTTCGTTATCGCTATGAGCAGCCTTTTGATGATCTCGACTGCAAACGCTAACCACCACGGCATGAAAAAAGACATTGTCGATGTCGCCGTAGAGAATGGTAGCTTCACCACACTGGTCGCCGCTGTCCAAGCAGCAGGGCTGGTAGAGACATTGAAAGGTGACGGTCCTTTCACGGTACTCGCACCCACCGATGATGCGTTCGCCAAACTGCCCGAGGGAACCGTAGAGATGCTCCTCAAGCCTGAGAACAAAGACAAAATCGTATCTATTTTGACTTACCACGTCATTCCAGCGAAAGCGATGGCTGCCGATGTCGTCAAAATGGATAAAGTCACCACCGTCCAAGGCCAAGATGTGATGATTAAAGTGATGGGCGACAAAGTGATGGTCAATAACGCCAACGTTATCATGACTGACGTCAAGGCAAGCAACGGCGTCATTCACGTGATTGATACGGTCATTATGCCAAAATAGGTAACCAGCAGATTTTATTCAAAGCGGCGCTCTGCGCCGTTTTTTTGTGCCTTTTGAATCACGTAGGCCACAGCTATATTCATCACTGCTGGTTGCTCATTTTGGAACAAACTGTCCATAATGATTGGGCGCCTCGGCTAATGCATCTAACACCGCCTTTATGCACAATAGCACTGTCATCACTTACCTTCGGAGCACAATCATGAACGAACAAAAAGTTATTCTAATCACAGGCGCGACCGATGGTATTGGTCTATTGACTGCAAGCCAACTTGTAAAGCAAGGGCATCGCGTATTGGTTCATGGCCGCAACCCCGACAAGCTCGCCAAAGTGGTTGAAACGCTTAATCAAGAACATAACACCACACTCACAGCCTTTATCGCCGATCTTTCTGTCCTCAGCGATGTGCAGCGATTGATTGAACAAGTGAGCGCCACACTGGGAGAGACACCACTTGACGTGTTGATCAACAACGCAGGTATCTTCAACGCGCCAGCGGACAAAACGCCCGATGGCCTCGATATTCGCTTTGCCGTCAATACGGTCGCACCTTATCTGCTGACCCAAGGATTGTTGCCACTCATTCCTGCCCATGGGCGCGTAGTGAACCTCTCTTCTGCAGCGCAAGCCAGTGTGAGCATTGAAGCCCTGCAAGGAAAAGGTCACTTGTCTGACAGAGAGGCTTACGCGCAAAGCAAGCTAGCGATTACCATGTGGTCTCGCGCACTGGGTGAAGCACATCGACACTCGGGACCAATGATTGTCTCGGTTAACCCGAAATCACTGCTCGGTAGCAAAATGGTTAAGGAGGCGTTTGGTATCGCAGGTGGCGATCTCTCCCTTGGCGCCGACATTCTCGTCAGCGCCAGCCTAGATGACGCCTTCAGAGGCGCAGGCGGACGCTACTACGACAACGATATCGAAGCCTTTGCGCAGCCTCATCCAGATGCACTAGATGATAGAAAGGTGCAGGCGGTGATCGAGGCGATAGAGGGGATAGTCGAGCGTTAACGGTCACCCCTTACCAAGATACATCCCCTCAAAGCCTTCAATATGCTGCTCCCAAATCGGTGGCAGGCCGATGAAGGCTTTGACGGCTTGAATAAACTCGCGCACTAATACCGTTTGTTTGCGATGGGGATAGAGGGCATACAGCGCTGTGCCTTGGTTACATAGCCGGTAATCGGTCAGCAACGGGGTGAGGTTCATGGTTTCGACAGACTGGGTTAAGTTACTGGATGAGATCATCACGTAACCGAGCCCCGCTTGCACGGCATCGAGTAGAGTGCGGACGTCGTTAACCTTGTATCGCCCTTGCATTTTGTAACTGTGCAGATCGGAGGCGTCGGACATTGCCCCTAAGCGCACTGTGTCAATGGTCACTGAGCCGTTGCTGTAGACCACAGAAGGCAGGCGCACCAACTCTTGTGGTGAGCGAGGCTCGCCATGCTGGGCAATGAAGTCATGGGAGGCGAGGATCACCGGGCGAATCTCTGCGATTTTATTGGCGATCAAACTTGAGTCTTGCAAGATTCCGAGACGAAATGCGACATCAAAATGCTCAGAGATAATGTCTGAGCGTTTGTCGTCCATCAGCAGCGTCACTTCCACCTCTGGGTAACGGCGCATGAACGCGTTGATCACCGGTTGCAAATATTGCTGACCAATGTGCAAAGGCGCCGTAATACGAATGCGTCCTTTGGGCTCAGCATGGTAGGTGTCGGCAATCAGTTTGACGTCTTCTACCGTTTTACGCAGATTATGCGCTTGCTCTAGGATCTCCTCCCCCGCCGGCGTCAACGAAAAGGAACGCGTGGAGCGATTGAGTAACTGCACACCGAGCTCACTCTCAAGCTTTTTAATTTGCTTGGAGAGCGAGGAGTTATCCATATTATGAAGCGCCGCCGCTTTGGTAAATGAGCCTTGCTGCACCACATCGATAAACAGCGCCAATTGATTGACCAGAGACATCCCCCCTCCTCTTGATGTTGAGTAAACTGATTATTGGGTAAGCGGATTGTTGGGTAAGCAAAGCCTACTCGGGTTTTGTAGGCTTGACCGAACGTTGCCAATGGACCAGCCATTTGTCGAGATGGTTAGCAAATTGCTGCCTATCTGCCTGACTGAGTGGCGGTGGCCCGCCCATCTGGACGCCGCTGCTGCGCATGGTGTCCATAAAATCGCGCATGTTCAAGCGCGCTTTAATGTTTTCTTTGCTGTACATTTCACCGCGCGAGTTGAGCGCCTGTGCGCCTTTAGTGATCACTTCGTCGGCCAAAGGGATGTCACTGGTGATGACCAAATCGCCCGCTTGGCAACGTTTAACAATCTCATTGTCTGCCACATCAAACCCTTGCTGAACTTGCAACATGTTCACCTTTGGTGACGCTGGCGTGCGTATAAACTGGTTCGCGACGAGCGTCACTTCGACGCCAGTGCGTTGCGACGCGCGGTAAAGCACATCGCGGATCACCACAGGACACGCATCCGCATCCACCCATATTTTCATCAAATTGATTGCCTCATTAATTTACGTTATCGCGAATAAAAAGTTATCGCGCGTTATTGGCGAAATTTAACGGCGGTACCGCTAACACTGACCATCATCATACTGCCGCCGCTGCCGATCACTTCGTAATCGATGTCGATACCGACAATACCATCGGCGCCCAGAGACTGCGCGTGTTGCTCCATCTCGGCAAAAGCGATTTCTCGAGCGCGGCCCATTTCTCGCTCGTAAGCACCAGAGCGACCGCCTACAACGTCTCGAATGGCACCAAACATATCTTTGAAGATGTTAGCACCTAAAATTGCCTCTCCGACCACAACGCCAAGATAGGCGTCAACAGGTTTGCCCTCGACCACTGAGGTAGTAGTTTTGATCATACGGTTCTCCTTGCCTTGCTTAAGTGCCCTTCACTGACATCAATGGCGCTGCCGCCTAAAGTGTCAAGCGGGGTTTGATAAATTCAATGAACGCCGAAATGCGCTTGGCGACGTGGGAAGATTTGTAATACACCGCGTTGACCTGCTCGCGCGCGGTATTTTCCACTCGCCACTCCTCCAGCAAAGACACCAAGGCGCCATTCGCCAAATCTTGATTGACCATAAAACCGGAGAGACACGCAATGCCATTCCCCGCGAGTGCCAATTGACGCACCGTCTCTCCGTTCGCACTGCGAAGCATCGGCGCGATGGGTTCTAGCCCTTTCAGTGGCCAATGGTTGAGCACTTTCGGCGCCGTAAAACCAATGATCTGGTGAGAGGATAAGTGTGAGACGCGAGTGGGCGTGCCAAAACGCGCGAGATAATCTGGCGAAGCGACAATATAGAGTCGACTTTTACCGAGCGGACTGGCGTGTAAAGTGGAGTCTTTAAGGTGGCCGATACGAATCGCAACGTCCGTGCGTTTTTCAAGTAAGTCGACGTAACCTTCATTGGACGTCAGTTCGAGTTCGATATCGGGATACGCGACTTTAAACGATTGAATCAGGGGCACAAGTTGGTGAAACACAAACGGGCTGGCCGCATCAACGCGCAATGGCCCTTTGGGCAACTCACCGCGAGACATCAAATCCGCTTCGGCTTGACCAATCAGCTGTAACCCTTGGCGAACCGAATCGACGAACAATTTGCCTTCTACCGTAAGCTCAACACGGCGCGTCGTGCGATTAAGGATGGACACACCAAGTTGCTGCTCGATCTTGCTCACCGCACGAGAGACACGCGCCACTTGGATGTTGAGCGCGTCAGCCGCCGCTGAAAAACCGCCGCTATCGACGACACTGAGCAATATTTGTAAATCATCGGAGCGTGTCAGCATGTCAGACCTAAAGTGGTGACTACGAATGCCCAGAGTATAGCGAAGTCCGCGCTGGCTTTACACTGTAAACCCACCACGAACTTGACACGTAAAACGCTAGTCCACCCGCGTGAGCGCAATCAAAATCGCACTTTCGGGATCCAGTATCGGCATGGCTAAGCCCACTTGATGTAGCCATGCGCCAGACAGGGTACAACCTTGTTCTGTCCAAGGGGGCTGACGGCACACCATGGTGTCAAAGTTGAGGGGCTTATCAAGCAAGCTGACGTGGTATTGGGCACTATCGTCTAGCCCTGCAAATCTTAATTGTCCGCTCAGTGCATAAGTAGGCATAGCCAGTTGCGCCACTACGGCCACCGCTTGCGATTGATCGTCTGCGACAACGCAGTAGGCTTGGTGCGCACTATCTTCGGTGGGTAAACGCCAGTTAACGCCATGGTGAAGCAGCGGACGAAGCTGCTTATGCAGCGCCACATAACGGGCAAATCCCGCTTTCTCTTGCTCAGGCTCAGAGACGGGATCAAGCTCTATCCCCATGTGACCAGACAGCGCGGTGAGGCCGCGAAATTCGATACTGTGCCTGCGGCGGGTACTGTGACAGTGGCCAGAACCAATATGGCTGCCCATCACTTCTGGCGGGAACAGCAAGCTCATGCCGCGTTGAATGGTTTGTCGCTCGAGCGCGTCGTTGTTGTCAGACGTCCAGAATCGATGGGTGCGCTTGAGCACTTCAAAATCAATCCGCCCACCGCCTGCAGCGCAAGATTCGATCTCCACCTGCGGATGGGCAGCGCGCACTTTATCAACCAGTTGATAATACCGCTCGACCTGCTTGTGCCCAGCGGCGCGGTCGTGATGAGCCGGTTGGACCACTTCTCGGTTCATGTCCCATTTGATGTAGGCAATCGCATAGTTGGAGAGAAAATGATCCAAACGCTCAAATAGGTAATCAAACGCCTCAGGGTTTTGTAAATCAATCACATATTGATGACGACCGGTTGGCTGATGATAGCCCTCCACCGCCAGTAACCACTCGGGGTGGCGACGATAGAGATCCGAGTCTTTGTTGATCATTTCAGGTTCAAACCAAAGACCAAACTCCATGCCGAGTTCGTTGACGTGGTTGACGATGTCCGTCAGCCCTTCGGGGTATTTACGCTCATCCAACACCCAATCGCCTAATGCGGCTTTGTCGTTGTTGCGCCCTTTGAACCAACCATCGTCAATGATGAAACGCTCAACGCCCATACGTGCCGCTTCAGTCGCCATCTGTTTGATGTATTGGGGATCATGTTCGAAATAGATCCCCTCCCACGTATTGAGATGGATAGGCCGAGGCTGTTGTGTGACTGAACTGGCGACAATCTGCTCTCTCACATGGCGATGGAACTGCTGACTCATACGGCTCAGCCCTTGCTCACTGTAGGTAGCATAGAGCCAAGGGGTGGATATCGACTCCCCTTCAGCCAGGGCGATTTCGCCCGGTAAATAGAGCGCTTCGGCCTGCATTACGCGCCGCCCATCCGCTTTGACGTCCACTCGCAGGCGGTGATTGCCACTCCATGCCAGATGAAAGCCCCATACATCACCCGAAAGCTCACCAAAGCCTGGTGTGCCCGCGATTAGCGCCGGGTAGTGCTCATGCGAGGTGCGCCCGCGTCGATTCTCTTGTTGGTAACCACCGTGATGGAGCGTAAGGCGCTCGGTTTGAAATTCATTAACCCAGCGACCATGAAAGGTGAGCAGTTCTTCAGCGCGCCTATCGAGTGGTAAGGTATGAGCAAAGCGCGTCACCCAATAGGAGGCCTGCGCCAAATTAGTGACCGTTTGGCGAGTTTTGAGCACGTCATCCTCACCAAGATGCACGTCAATGGTTAAACGCAGCTCAGCCTGTGCGTCTTGGTAGATGAGAGTCAGTGAATGTAAGTCATGTTCGCAGTGGGTAAGAGAGAAAACCGGCGCCCACGCTAGGCCATTACGGTGTCCTTCAAGGCCAGGCGAGCCAAACGATCCGCGCCCCAATTCGGGATGCAAAGAGACCGGCACATCCTTATCAAGACGGCCAAACGGCACCGGGCGTTGCAGCGCCAAAGAGGCGTTGGGCAGCCCAGACTCTGCGCTTGGCAGACGTTTACCCCAGTGCAAGACTTCGGCGACCTCACCGATCTCCACCAGCAGTTGCGTGCGCGACCCGACTAATTCTATGCGTTGCGTTGGCTCCATCATGACATCCTTTGTGCGAATTGAGCCGAATATCATAACGCAACCACGCTGTGATTCTGTGAGCAGAGGCAAAAAGATGGAAACGTTTACATTCGCATCCATCCCCACCTATTGGGTCTAGGCGTTATTACGCTTTTTGATGGCGGCTTAATACCGGTGTGCTCTCTGGTAGTACAAGGGCGAGGGCTTGCGGTAACACCTCCATCACCACTTCGGGGCAAGAGAGTGGCTCACCATCGAGGTTGATCGGCATAACTTGGTTGGAGAGCCATTCAATGCGCTTGACCTGTTTACGATGAATAAATTGCGTCTCGCCATCGCCTTGCTGCTGAAGCTCACTGAGCACGACAGGGATGTCGGCCGCGCTAAAGGCTTCAATCGATACTGCTTCGAGCAACCCATCATCAATATAGGCATTGGGGGCCAGAGCTTGACCGCCACCGGCTAGGCGACCGTTGCACACCGCCCCCACCACGACACCGGCTTCACGCGTATTGTCATCAAAACGAATGGTGCCTTCGAAAGGCTGAAAATTGATCGCCTGTAACAACCCCGACAGCGTGTACGCGCCGCCGCCCAAGAAGTTTTTCAGCGCCACCGGCGTATTGGCCGTCACCTGCGCGCCAAAACCCGCAGTCGCAATATTAATGAAGTGCCGCTCGTTGGCTTTGGCGGCATCCACTCGGTAACTCTCTCCACTAAGCGCCAGCTTGAGGGCTTGATACGGCGAATCGGTCGGAATATGACAGGCTGTCGCAAAGTCATTGGCCGTGCCAAGCGGTAACACCGCCACCTCCAACGCCAGTTGATGTTTAAGAATCGCGTCAACCACTTCATTCACCGTACCATCACCGCCGCCTGCAATCACCCGGGTGACCTGCTGCTCAGCGGCTTCGCACACGAGGCGCTCAATATCTCCTGCTTCCCATGTTGGCCGTACTTCGAGCGTGTGGCTTTCTTTGCGCAGGGCCATCACCGCATCGCGAATATCTTGTTGCGCCGCTTTTTTTCCGTTGAGTAGTAGTCGAGTGGTCATGTCAGTGTCCTGTAGTTGTCTTGGCAGAGGTGACGCTAAGCCCGTAGGCTTATGGCTCGATTATAGAGAATAACATCGCCGACGAAAAAGCCTCACCGGTCAGTTCACCGTTAATTACCCATAATTTTGACAAAAGTCATTTGCAAAAGACGCTGTTTTTCACAAAAGAATTCAGCTCGATAATGGCCGCCACTGAACACATCATTGAGAATGAAAGTATGCCTATTGCTCTTTTTGCTCTAACCCTCAGTGCGTTTGCCATCGGCACCACTGAATTTGTCATCGTTGGGTTGATCCCAACCATGGCCGCTGACTTATCGGTCTCGCTGCCCTCAGCCGGTCTGCTGGTCAGCTTATACGCCCTTGGCGTTGCCGTCGGCGCCCCTGTGCTGACCGCGCTGACGGGAAACTGGCCCCGTAAGACGGTACTATTGACCGTCATGGCCCTGTTTGTCGCGGGTAACCTGCTGGCTTGGCAAGCGCCAGGTTACAACACCCTGGTGGCAGCTCGGATCCTAACGGGTCTTGCTCACGGCGTGTTTTTCTCGATTGGCTCGACCATCGCCACAGGTTTGGTGTCCAAAGAGAAAGCCGCCAGCGCCATCGCGATCATGTTTACTGGCCTCACGGTCGCCTTGGTGACGGGAGTGCCTCTTGGCACCTACATCGGTCAGACGTTTGGCTGGCAAGCGACCTTCTTGATCGTCGCCATCTTGGGTCTCATTGCTTGGGTGGGAAGTGCGCTTTTGGTGCCCAGTAATCTGAAACAGCCTCCGGCGACCAAACTCTCCGCACAACTGAGCGTACTGACTCAGCCTCGCTTACTGCTGGTCTATGCGATCACGGCACTGGGTTATGGCGGCACCTTTACCGCGTTCACCTACCTTGCGCCCATTTTGCAGGAAGTGTCCGGCTTTGAAGCCAGCTCTGTCGGCCTCATCATGTTGGTGTATGGCGTGTCTGTCGCGTTTGGCAACATTTGGGGTGGAAAGATGGCCGATACCATGGGACCCATCAAAGCGCTAACGATCATTTTCACTGGTCTTGGCGCCGTACTTTTGGTGTTCAACTTTGCCGCTTACGAACCGATTGCCGCGGTGGTGACGATTCTTATCTGGGGTGCGTTTGCGTTTGGTAACGTCCCGGGGCTACAAGTGTACGTGGTGAACTTAGCCGAGCGTTATACGCCTGATGCCGTAGACGTCGCCTCCGGACTCAACATCGCGGCCTTTAATGTCGGTATCGCTCTGGGCTCTTGGGGTGGGGGTTTAGTCGTTGAACAAACTGGGCTGATGAACACACCTTGGGTCGGCGCTATTGTGGTCGCTCTGGCACTCCTGCTGACTCGCTTTAGCGGCGCGCTAGACCGCCGAACTCAATGGGCAAAAATCTAACGCCCTCTCGATAACCAAGAGGCTCCACTCTCTTGGCGAGCCATAATGACCAACCAAAAACCAATCAGGCCAGCGTTACGCTGGCCTGATTGGTTTACTTTACTCGCATCACTCGATGTTTAACGTTCGAGAGTTCTATCTCAAGCACCTGAGAGCGCTTCATCTCACTCACTCTCGCTAACTGTTCGCTAGGGTAGCCTTTACGTTTCATCCATTGCATTGGCTCGTTAAAGCTGTCTTCATTGACGATAAACGCCTCACCTTTGTTGCGCCCTGAGAACACATTCACCACCCAGACACGGGACTGGAACTCCAGCACCTCACGCAATTCGGATTTGGTCGACGTCCACCACTGACCGATTGATCCCAACATATGGCTCCTTTGTCCTAGCTCACCCATAACCAAACACCGACACCCATCATTAAGGTGCCCGCTATTCGGTTCATCAATCGGACATTATGCGATTGACCTAGCATGCGTTTCAAGCCTTTGCCACCTGTGGCGTAAAGCGTCATGCAAACAAACTCAAACAGCAGAATGATCGATACCAACACCACCAATTGCGGCGTCAGTGCGACCGATTGATCGATAAAGGGCGGCAGCAGAGAAATCATAAACGCCCAGCCTTTCGGGTTGGCAATCGCGGTCACAAAACCTTGTACCACCAAATCCCAGTCACTGTGAGGGGCTGATTCGACCGTCTCATCAAGATTTAAAGCGAGCTTGCCTCTCGAGCGCCACATCTGAATCCCTAAATAGAACAGATAGCCGCCCCCGAGTACCTTAAGCGCGGTAAATAGCCATGGGTAATTGAGCATCACCGCGGCGATACCGAGCACCGCCGCCACCGCCACCAAACCCACGCCGATCAACTCACCCACCATCATCCACAAGGTACGACGATAACCAATACTCATCCCCAGCGTCAGCGCCAATGTCATGCACATGCCGGGCGTAATAGAGACAAAAAAGAAAGTGGGAATAAACATCCCTAATAAAGCGGTGTTGATCATGAAAAAAGCCTGATGATGTCATTCTATAATGGCCGAGAGTAACAAGATTTTTCTTGCGAGGCTCGACAAAAATGCACCTAAGGTCGCTGTTCACGGCGATTACGCCGACATAGGCAATAAAGTGAATAAAATATGCTTATCTATGCATTTTCCAAATCAATCAAGTGGACACATCGTCTCTATTCCCATGCGGTGAGAAGAAGCCAAGTATTAATGGTCGGGATTTTAACTGTTAAAAACAATAAAAATACGTCAATTAATTTACATTAAGACGTTAACCTGGCGTTAAATACTGACAAATAGCAGTGACCCAGCTCACATCTCCTTATCGCCAGCGCTTTTTCGCTTTCTGATTTTTCATCCTGCCTGCTAACCTCCCTGCCCGCCTTAAAGTGAATTTTAGGCGCATAACTATAAGGAGTGTTCACTATGAATACCAAGAAACCCATGTCGCTAACCGGCCGAGTGATTTTCGGTATGGTTACAGGTATCTTGACAGGATTTGCAATTCGCACCCTCTTTGCCGACAACGGATTTGTCGACACATACATCGTCAATGGACTGTTTGAAGTTGGTGGCCAAATATTTGTCGCCAGCTTGAAAATGCTTGTTGTTCCTCTCGTTTTTGTTTCACTGGTGTGTGGCACAAGCTCACTGAAAGATCTTTCTACACTGGGCCGCATGGGCGGCAAAACCTTAGGGTTTTACATTGTCACCACGGCGGTCGCCATCACGCTTGCGCTGACCATGGGTAACCTGTTCCAGCCAGGGGCAGGCGCTGACCTTACGGCAGCAAGCTCATTCCAGTCCGCCGAGGCACCGTCACTGGGTCAGGTGATCATTAACATGTTCCCGACCAACCCAATCAGCGCAATGGCAGAAGGTAAAACTCTGCAAGTGATTGTGTTTGCCGTGTTATTTGGCGTTGCCATCAGCGCGGCGGGCAAGCCAGGTGAGCGCATTGCAGCGTTCTTCTCTGATCTCAATGAAGTGATCATGAAACTGGTGGCTATTTTGATGAACTTGGCGCCGTTTGGCGTGTTCTTCTTGATGGCGAAACTGTTTACTGGTCTGGGTCTTAGCGCCATCATCAACTTGGCGGAGTACTTCCTTGTCCTTGCTGGCACCTTGATTTTGCACGGTTTAGTCACTTACAGCGTGATGCTAAAAGGCTTCACCGGTCTGAGTCCAATCACCTTCTTGAAGAAGATGGAAGACGCGGTCATGTTTGCGTTTTCGACCGCATCGTCAAATGCCACCATTCCGGTCACGATGGAAACGGTGAAAAACCGCATGGGCGTGGAAAACCGCGTCTCCTCATTCACGGTGCCGCTAGGCGCGACAGTGAACATGGATGGTACGGCCATCATGCAAGGTGTCGCGACAGCCTTTATCGCACAAGCCTTTAACATCGACCTCACCATGGGTGACTACTTGATGGTAATCATGACCGCGACACTGGCGTCTATCGGCACAGCAGGCGTACCAGGTGTTGGTCTCGTGATGCTGGCGATGGTACTTAACCAAGTCGGTCTGCCGTTGGAAGGTATCGCCCTTATCATGGGTGTCGACCGCTTGCTGGATATGATCCGTACCGCCGTCAACATTACCGGTGATAGCGCAGTGACGGTCATCGTCGCGAAATCGGAAGGCGCACTGGATGAGACACGCTTTAACGACCCTCAAGCGGGCGTAAAAGAGGAAGAGGTTCATCTCAAGCAGGTTGAGGCCTAACCGCTCATCTCGCGGACCTTCCGCAATGAAAGTACGCCAAAAGCCTCAAACCTCGGTTTGAGGCTTTTGCTTTCTCATCTACCCATTTAGTCAAACGTCGACAATAACTCATTCAAATTCAGGCATATCCAATCTATCTCACACATCCCCATCTGATAACTCTTTAAAATAGGGACTCAACATTCTCGCTATCTTTCTATAACAACTCTTTCAAGGAGTGAAAGTATGAAATTGCATTGGTCAGCTCTATTTGCCCTTTTGTTGCTCCCTTTTCCGACCCTTGCTTCCACCGCCCATGACACACTGCCTCTTACCCAATCGACCATAGGTTACGCCGCACTGCTGATCTTTGCGATGGCCTATACCTTGGTGATGCTCGAAGAGTACTTACAACTGAGAAAGTCCAAACCTGTCTTGTTGGCTGCGGGTATCATCTGGGCAATGATTGGCTACGTCTATTCTCAGCACGATCAGATAGAGGTCGCCAAAGCCGCGCTGGAACATAACCTGCTCGAATACGCTGAGCTGTTACTGTTCTTATTGGTCGCCATGACCTACATCAGCGCGATGGAAGAGCGTCGACTGTTTGATGCGCTGCAAGCGTGGATGGTGGGCAAGGGCTTTAATTTCCGCGCGCTGTTTTGGCTGACCGGAATTCTCGCCTTCTTTATCTCACCGATTGCCGATAACTTAACCACCGCACTGCTGATGTGCGCCGTTGTACTGAAAGTGGCGGGCAATAACCCTAAATTCATCAATTTAGCCTGTATTAATATTGTTATTGCCGCCAACGCAGGCGGCGCTTTTAGCCCATTTGGTGACATTACCACCCTGATGGTGTGGCAGGCGGGCCATGTCTCCTTTGCTGAGTTTATGCCGCTGTTTGTCCCTTCACTGATTAACTACATCATTCCGGCGTTCATCATGTCGCTGTTTGTACCCAATAGTAAGCCGAACGTGGTGCATGAACACATTGAGCTCAAACGCGGCGCGCGCCGTATTGTCGGGCTGTTTATCCTGACGATCGCGACGGCGGTAGCCTTCCATGCCGTGCTGCACTTCCCACCGGTGATGGGCATGATGATGGGGCTCGCCTATTTGCAGTTTTTTGGTTTTTTTCTTCGAAAAACCCTCAAGACCTCTTTACACAAAAAAGCCGCGCGCGCGATTGCGAACCGTGATGATTACGCACTCAAGCGCCTAGGGTCTGTCGTCCCGTTTGATGTGTTTCGCCGTGTCTCTCACGCGGAGTGGGACACCTTACTGTTCTTCTACGGCGTCGTGATGTGTGTGGGAGGGTTAAGTCTGCTCGGCTACTTAGGCGTGATTTCTGAGGTGATGTACACCCAGTGGGATCCCATGTGGGCCAACGTCATGGTGGGGATTCTCTCAGCCATCGTCGATAACATTCCTGTGATGTTCGCTGTACTCACCATGGAGCCGAGTATGTCGATGGGTAACTGGCTACTGGTCACACTGACCGCCGGTGTCGGTGGTAGCTTACTCTCAATAGGGTCTGCGGCGGGGGTAGCCTTGATGGGGGCGGCGCACGGTAAGTACACATTCTTTGGTCACCTCAAATGGATGCCCGTTATCGCGCTTGGTTATATCGCGAGTATCGTCTGCCACATGGCGCTCAATGGGGGCTTGTTCTAACGTTTTAACGTTCTAAACGCTCTAGCGCGCGTAACAGACAAAATTAAGGCTTCACTGGCAAAGGCTGCGCACCGCGCTTTTGCCAGATGCTCGCCAACTGATATTTCGCGCACACGCTGCACGTCAGCAATTCATTTTTGCCGTGGATACGCATCACGATATCTTCTCGCTGCTCTTTTGAGTTGTTGCGCATTTGGATGAACAACTGATTGCCCTCGACATTAAAACTCTTTTCTAAGTTCGGCTGCCCCGCTTTAATAAAGGTCACCATCGCATTATTAAAGCGCAGCACGTCGTCGTTGTACTGGTTTTCGTAGTCACCGACAAACTCATAGGTTTGCTTGTTGAGGTAACGTTCAGCGTCATCTTCTGAACAGCCGACAAGAACCAGTGACGCCAGCAGTATCCTCATCCCCCAATTGCATTGTCGACCAACCATAACTTTACCTCGTACTTTCCAATTTCAAGAGAGACGCCTTACGCTCCACGCCCCCCGCATAACCCGTTAATTTACCGCTTTTACCTATTACGCGATGACAAGGCACAATGATCGAAATGGGATTTTTCCCGTTCGCCGCCCCCACCGCGCGCACCGCTTTAGGGTTGCCTATGGCATCGGCGAGTTGCTGATAGCTCCACGTTTCACCAAAAGGTATCGTCGTTAGCGCTTGCCAAACTTGACGTTGAAATGGCGTGCCCTGCGCGGCGAGAGGCAGGTCAAAACTGTCACGCTGATTGGCAAAGTACTGCTCTAACTGTTTGATTGCTTTAGTCAGTATAGGATCAGAATCGCTGCGCTGGCCTAAATTTTCTGGCTGAGTGGTCTGTGTTTCAAACCACGCTCCAGTCAGCCCCTCACGAGTGGCTTGTAAAACCATCTCACCGAGAGGACTGGTCATGGTGGTGTAGACGTATTGAGTTTGCTCGTTGTGCGTGGTCATGCATGGCTCCAACAATGAAAAGTCGCGTAGCTCCCCCAAGGGGCGACGCGTGTAGAGGTGAGAGAAGGAAAGCGCGCCAACGCTTTTTTCACCACCAGATCCGTATCAAGAAAGCAGTTCGCTTGCGAGGCGCCGCGCAGTTTGGCGTAGTTGACTGTCCAAGGGCCGATGCCTTTCAAGGTCAGCCACTCATCGGGCTCTGCCTGAGGTTGTTCTAGCATAAACTGGGCAAACCGCGAGAGGGTCTCCTTGCGACTTTGCGGCATTTTCAAAAACGCCAAATCGGCACTCGCCACCTCGGCCGGCGTTGGAAAGTGAGTGACGCCGCCTGGTTGGAGGGTCGAGGCCAATAAATTGAGCTGTCCAATCGCCGCTTTGATGGACACTTGCTGACCCAAAATCGCCCTCACGCCGGCCTCCCAACAATCCCAGACACCGGGAATTCGCAGCCCAGAATACTTAACCAATGACGACTCTATCGCCGTCAAATGTGCTTCCACCGCGGTGATGTCGGTGTCCAAATCAAACATGCGTCTTAGCTGAGTCACTAAAGGTCGAAGCAAGCGTGTGTCCTCAAGCTCAAACTCTACCCTCATCACGCCCGGTTTATGGGGATAAATGCAAATATGAGCGTGATGATGACCGACAGTGACAACGCGCGAATAATGGCGGTCACTGACCTGCTCTAATCCCTCTATTGCGCGCAAACGATAAAAATCCAGCATTTGCGACCAATCCAGTGGGCCTTTGTACGCAAGATCAATCACAGAGTGCGATTGGGCATCACTGCCTTGCCGACGCACTTGGCTCGGCGTTAGTTTCAGCACCTGTTTAAACGCGTCGTTGAAGCGCCGCACGCTTTGAAATCCACTGGCAAACGCAATCGCCCCAATCGGCATCGAGCTCGAGTGGAGCAGTTGTTTGGCAAACAGCAGCTGAGTCGATTGCAGGTATTGTTTCGGTGACATCCCTAAGTATTTTTCGAACAGCTTGCGCAAATAGCGATCGCTGATCCCCAGACGCTCGGACAAATGAGGCAATCCCTTACTGTCTACCTCTCCTTGCTCAATCAGAGTGATGGCACGTTGAAATGTGGTTTCCACCCCTTTCCATGCCCACGAACTCGGCGCACTGTCCGGTCGACAGCGTAGGCATGGTCGAAAGCCCGCCTGCAATGCTTGGGCGCGATCAAGAAAGTAGGTGACGTTTTCCTCTTTCGGTAAGTTGGCTGGGCATATCGGACGGCAGAAAATACCCGTTGTTTTGACGCCAATGTAGAACTGGCCGTCAAAGCGGGCATCTCGGCTTAACCTCGCTTGCTGGCATTCGTGCACACTCAATGGGCCGAGCATCGCCATCGGCGATGACACGCCCTGTCCTTTTTCACCTGTGGTCATTATTCACATTGCTCTCTTGGCGCTAAGTCATGGAGAAAGTCTAACGGTTTGCACACGCAATACTAGCCATTTTCGGAACTCAACCTTCTCAACTTTTGGATGAAAACTTTGGGATGAAGGTCTTGGCGAAAGTGCGAACCTCATCTAAATTAAAAGATGAACAATAAAAATAAGGTAGTTGGCTATGAATTTACACACTTGCACGATTGTCCTAAAGGACAACATCACCATGATCTGCGACAGCGTCGAACAATCGCTCGGTTACATCGACTCGCATGGCGCAGCCAATATTGACCACATTCTGATTGATGCCTCCGACGGAGCGCATGTGCAGTCGTTCCATCATTTGAGCGTTGAAGAGTCCATCGAAAGCCTGATGAATCTCTGAATGGCCTCTAGTTGTTGAGAGAGTGACTCATTCAAAAAAATTGAATGAGTCACTCAGTTTTCTCCGCTTATCCTTTCTCTGACATAGCGATAGACTGGTTATCAACTAGCCGAGCTAGAGACACTTAACCGTTCTGCGATTCGTGTTTAGAGTTTAAGAACCTCATTGAAAGGATAAAATTATGGCACAGACACTCGTTCTAAAATCCAGTATCTTGGGTGAGCACTCTCAGTCAAACCAAATCATTGACAAGGTGCTAGAGGGAAAATCAGGCATCATCGAGCGTGATTTGGCCGCCAACCCAATCCCTGTTCTTGACCTTAACGTCGCTACTGCGCTTCGTAGCCCAGCAGAAGATTTATCTGACGAGCTCAAAGCCGTGCTCGCACTTTCGAACCAGTTGATCGATGAAATCAAAGCGGCCGATCAGATCGTGATTGGCGCACCGATGTACAACTTCTTGATCCCGACTCAACTGAAGAACTACTTCGACTTGATTGCTCGTGCGGGCGTCACGTTCAGCTACACGGAAAACGGTCCTGTTGGCCTACTTGAAAACAAAAAAGTCGTGGTGGTCACAACACGCGGTGGTCTACACAAAGATTCACCTCGTAACTCGATTGAAAGTTACCTCACCACGATTCTTGGCTTTATCGGCCTTACCGATGTTGAGTTTGTTTACGCAGAAGCACTCAACATGGGTGATGAGCCGGCTGCAGAAGCTCGTGAGCAAGCGCTTACTCAATTGGCTGAGCTCGTATAACCCGACTTTCTCGATTGCTAGACACAAAAAAACCTCGACGCTTCACTTAATCGGATCGTCGAGGTTTTTCTTTTCTATCGAGCTCGTTTCTTAACAAACCGTTTTAATCCATCCCGATTCAAGCTATTCCGTTTCAACCACTCAGGCCTACTCGTCTACCGGCCAATCCGCCATCTGCTGAAAGCTGAACGCCGTGACAGGGTCGATGGTTTTCACCAACTTCTCTACCTGACTGATGGCATCAATCGACGTGCTCGCCTTGCGATAACTCAAGTAGATCGGACGATACCACTCTGCCACGCCATCCACTTTGACCAATTGCCCGCTGGCTAAGAAGGGCTCGACAAGAGAGGTGGGTAAGTAAGCACTTCCTCCCTTTTCAAGGATGAAGTCTAAAGCGATGCGCGCTGTTGAAGTACGTAGATAAGGCGCTGGGATTTTAGGGTGACGCTCAGCATGTTCAGAGGCAAACTTAGTGCCCCAATCGACATACACGTACTTGTCTTCCAGCACTTGATCCACGCTGCCCTCTGAGGTCGAAACCAAGACCAACACCACATCCGCGACTTTTTTACAATTGAGCTCATCGGCTTTGATTTGGTCAAAAGCGAACGCCATATCTAAGGTACGTTCTTGCAAACTGCGATTGAGTGCCTCTCTGCCCATGATTTCAGCCATAAAGCCATAACCACTGAAGGCATCCGTGATGAGGCTTAAGCCATTTTGCAGATACGCATCCCACACGTTTGGCGTCCCGCCTAGGGTCAGTTGCAGTGCTTTGCCATTTTCTAGGG